>JASEGZ010000040.1 GCA_030018935.1 Syntrophales bacterium | reverse complement strand
TCGGCTTCCAGCCGACGTCAAAGCTACCGGCTTTAGCCGGTATGTGGTTTACTTTATCAATAGCGTTCTTGTTAAGGCCGTATCCCTCCTTGATCCTGTCAGGGATGTAATAGCCCACCGTATGGATAATTTCCTTAAGGAATTTCAAAAGGACAACAACAGAGGTAATACCATCTGCATCATAGTCGCCATAGATAACGATTTTTTCTTTGTTGTAGATAGCCTTGATTAGCCTGCGTACACCCTTTTGCATATCTTTCATGAGGAAGGGATTGTGCAAGTCGGAAAGGGAAGGGGAAAGATATTTTCTTGCCTCATCGGCATTCGAGATCTCGCGATTTGTCAATATCCTGGATATAATCGGACTTATACCCAGTTCCCTGATCAGCAACTCCTGAACACATCTGTTATCTTCGGATAATCTCCATTGCGTTGTGGGTAAACTTTTTGCGTTCATGATTTATCTGCATTTATCTGCTGTTTTGTAGGGTATGCTTCTTATATTATCAAGATAGTTTTGATGTCAAGAAGAGAATTTCCCCCTGTTACTTGTCAAAGGAGGGTAAAAAATGCGATATAAGATCGACGAGTTTAGCGAAATACACGCCTGGCTTTTCGACATCAGTGAAGAGATCATTGCTGAGGCTGTTCGGCGGGGAAGGGATGCCTGTTCAATGGACAGGATGAGCCGTTTCATGGATGTCGAAGGACGGATTGCTCTATGTCTAGACAAATTCGGCCTTGACCGCAATGATGATTTTAACCGGATGGGGATGAGAAATCTCATCCATTACGGGATGGCCTTAGTCAATGATTATGAAGACTTTCTGTATCCAGCAATAAGAGAAATTAGAAACTCTAATTTTGTTGAACCTCTATAACGCCTTCTTCACGAAACCAGAACGGAGACACCTGGTACACACCTTCACCCGTTTTACCGCTCCCGTTTTACTATCCACGCAGCGTAATTTCTGCAGATTGGGATACCAGATCTTTTTTGTTTTGTTGTTGGCATGGCTGACGTTATTACCAAAGAGAGGTTTTTTACCGCATACCTCACAGACTCTCGACATATTCAATACCTCTTTGAAATAATGAGCTGCTTCTTAGAATGTAATGGTAAATTTTGCAAGTATTTTTTAGTTTTTCAGGGAAACCGGCTGCCCTGTAGATTCAAGGACACGCATCCAGGTGTTACCCCCGGGATCCACCCTCTTACCTGAGGTAACCGCCTTGAGAGGAAGGTGGACATATTCGTCCTTCATCAACCCCACCAGCATGCCCGTTTCCCCGGCCATCCCTGCATGAACAGCGTACTGGCCAAGGGCACCACAGTAGATACTATCGCTGGCATTGGCAGGGACGCTGCGAATTGTATAACTCGGGTCTATATATTTGAGATTTATTTCCCTCCCTATTTTCTTGAAGTGGTCCTCTATTTTCGTTTTTAAAAATATACCAATGTCAAGAAGTTTAATATTGCCCGAGGTGTCAGTTTCCACGGGTTCATTTTTTTCCTGGCGAATAAGTTCCTGACCAGCTCCCTCGGCGACAAGGACCACACCATGATTTCTTTCCTGGAGACGTTTCTCCAGCGCCTTGAGAAGCCCTTTTTCTCCCTCCAGGTCGAAAGGCACCTCCGGGATCAGGACAAAGTTGACGTCACTCTGGGCCAAGGCGGAGTCGGCTGCAATGTGTCCTGATTGCCTTCCCATAATCTTGATCAGACCAATCCCCATCGGGGCGCCCTCTGCTTCCACATGGGCGCACCGGATAACCTTGACCACCTCAGAGATGGCCGTATCAAATCCGAAAGACTTCTGGATGAGATTCAGGTCATTGTCAATAGTTTTCGGGATCCCGATGATGGCAATGTTTAGATTTCTTTTCGTTATCTCTTCGGTGATGGCCTCGGCTGCTCTCATGGTTCCATCTCCGCCGATGCAAAAAAAGATATCAATATTCATGCGTTTCAGGGCATCTACCATCTCACCGACATCCTGTCTTCCCCGTGACGAGGAGAGTATACTTCCCCCCACGCCGAGTATGTCTTTGACAGTCTCCGGTGTAAGTTCACATATATTATGCCCGTATCGAGGGATTAATCCCTGGAATCCATACCTGATACCGACGATATTTTTCACCCCGTACCTGTGGTAGAGCTCCATGACCACGGCCCTTATGACATCATTGATGCCGGGGCATAGACCGCCACAGGTGGCGATGGCCGCCTTGGTCTTGGAGGGATCGAAAAATATCTTCTCCCTGGGGCCTGCCACCTCAACAGAACGGGAAAGTCCATCTGCAGCCTTTAAATCAATGCAATGTTCAAGGTAACTATTGAAGAGGATGCGCTTGCTGTCAGGGGTAAAATAACTGACAATAACCGGCGAGGGAATGGTCGCCTCCCCCAGGCTTTGAATATTAAAATCATATTCTTTACATTCTTCTTGATCCATTGATTCCTCCCCTTCAATCTTTTATGTCCTCTGACGAGATGACACGAATTCCTTCCCGTAGGAGAAGGGCCGTGGTGACACCCATTCCCTTCACAATGGCATCATCATGATGAATGAAACATACCCCACAGGAGGGACTCGTCTCTTTCATTATCGCTGTTTTAACCTTCATGAGTCTTACCATTTTCATAACCTCTTCCGCCCCCATTAAAAAATGCCGGGTGACATCCCTGTTGTTTGCATCACGCACCTTTGCCCGGTCATCGAGGACATCGCCCCCATGGCCGCCCGTAATCTGTGCCGGGGGGCGGGGTGTGGGTAAACCCCCTAATTGTTCGGGACAGAGGGGAAGGAAAATACCCCCCGAAATCATGGCCAGCATTCTCTCATCTGGACAGCCTTTTCCGTCATACCTGCATTTTATTCCGAGAAGACATGCACTGACGATAGTCATGGTTAAAACCCCGCGAGGGGCGGGTTATGCAGCGCTGATTCGGGAATGCGCTCACTGTCCCTGATACGGACCTTCCGACCGGTTACTTCAATCCTTCCCTCGGCATAGAATTGAATGGCCCGGGGATAGATCCTGTGTTCTTCCTTCAGTATTCTTGCGGCAAGGCTTTCCTCCGTGTCATCATCATAAACAGGCACAACACTCTGAATAATGATGGGCCCTGTATCAATCCCTTCGTCTACAAAATGAACCGTGCATCCGGAAAATTTTACGCCATACTCTACGGCCCTTTGCTGGGCATGAATCCCCGGAAAAGCGGGGAGAAGCGCCGGATGAATATTCATAATCTTCATGGGAAACGCATTCAAGAACGCAGGGGTGATTACTCTCATGAATCCGGCCAGAACCACGAGTTCCACCGCATAGTCCTTCAGGACTTCAATCACTCTCCGGTCAAAATCTTCTCTATCTCTAAAATCGTTATGACTGATGACAACAGTGGGAATTCCGTGTTTTTTTGACCTTTCGAGGGCATAGGCGTCAGGGTTGTTACTGATGACAACCCTGATATTTACATCCAGAAGACCTTTCTCCCTATGATCAATGATTGACTGGAGGTTGGAGCCACTTCCAGAAACGAGAACACCTATGTTTAATCTTTTTTCCATACTATTCATTCAAGGCATGCCTTAGGAAAAGGATACCGCTGGCTGATCGTTTTCTCTTTTCTCTATGACAGCAATGGAATAGGCCCGTTCGCCTAAATTCCCGAGACGTTCCAGCACTTCTGACGCTTCTTTCTCCGGCACAACAATCATCATGCCTATACCCATATTAAAAACCCTTAACATTTCCGTATCATCAATATTCCCCTTTGTCTGGATGATCTTGAAGATAGGGGGTATCTCCCAACTGTCTTTTGCAATCACGGCACGGCATGGACCTGGTATGATACGAGGGATGTTATCTATAAATCCACCACCGGTAATATGCACGATACCTTTGATGGTAAAGTTCTTGATCAGGTTTAATAGCGGTTTTACATAGATTTTGGTGGGGCGCAGGAGTTCCAGACCGAGGGGCTGATCAAGACCGTCAATTCTGTCGTCCACGCTGAACTTCCCCTCTTCGAATAATACCCTTCTGGCGAGGGAAAAGCCATTACTGTGAATGCCGCTGGAGGCGATACCAATGATCCTGTCGCCGACACGGATTTCCGAACCATCAATGAGTTTTTCTGCCTCTACGGCACCAACACAGAATCCCACGAGATCATATTCACCATGCTCATAAAATCCCGGCATTTCAGCAGTTTCACCACCGATAAGGGCACATCCCGCTTCCTCACATCCCCTGACAATGCCTTCTATGATTTGAATGCCTCTTTCCATGCAGAACTTTCCTGTGGCGATATAGTCGAGGAAGAAGAGGGGCTCCGCCCCCTGAACGATGACATCATTTACCGACATGGCAACGAGGTCTATACCAACAGTATCGTGTTTGTTTATCATCTGGGCAATCTTGAGTTTTGTCCCCACACCGTCCGTGGAGGAAACCAGTATGGGGTTTTTGATTTTTTCTACGTTAAGGTGAAACAACCCTCCAAAACCACCGATGGTGTTCATGACCTCTTTACGATGTGTCTTTTTTAAAAGAGGCTTGATACGTTCAAGAAACTGATTGGCCCTGTCAATGTCAACACCAGCATTTTTGTATGAAGCTTTTTTTTGCATATTATTACCTACCTTCTGACTCCTGAATTCTGGTTCCTGGTTCCTGAGTAGTCGTATTTTTATAATGTAATTTATCTTAAAAGTCAATTCATAACTTGCGAAAACCGAGAATATCTGCTAACTATTAAACTTTATTGGAACGGACAGGACGGCGTATCAGAAATTTGGTTCTGGTATAGGAGCAGGTCAGCTTACATTGATAGCGGCTACAGGTGTATCCAGATGGTGAAATAGACCAAAGGTATGGAACTATGAGGGAAATAAACATTGGTTTGATTGGCTTTGGGACCATTGGCACAGGGGTCGTAAAGCTGCTTCAAGAAAGCGGCGCTCTCCTCGAAAAACGGCTCGGAGCGAAACTGGTTCTAAAAAAGATAGCAGACCTCGACATCACAACACCCCGAGTCGTCTCTGTCGTCAAGCATCTGCTTACCACGGATGCAGAGGAGATTTTAAGAGACCCTGAGATAGCAATTGTTGTAGAACTTATAGGGGGATATGAACCGGCTCGTTCATTCATACTTGATGCCATAGGCAACAAAAAACATGTGGTAACGGCGAACAAGGCCCTTCTCGCCACATATGGGGATGAGATCTTCCGTGCTGTTGGCAAAGAAGGAGTAAATATCGGTTTTGAAGCCAGTGTCGGCGGCGCCATACCGATCATCAAGACATTAAAGGAAAGCCTGGCAGCAAACAGGATTAAGTCTATTCTGGGAATCATGAACGGTACCTCAAATTACATCCTTTCCCAAATGACGGACGAGGGAAAGGCTTTTGACGTTGTTCTTAGAGAGGCCCAGGCACTTGGATTTGCCGAGGCAGATCCATCGTTTGACATCGAAGGAATAGATACGGCTCATAAATTAGTCATTATATTGACCCTTGCCTACGGTAAGAGAGTCAATATTGATGACCTTTACAGGGAGGGTATCTCAGGAATCGGTCAGCAGGACATCGAATTTGCAAAGGAGCTCGGATATCGTATCAAATTGCTGGCCATCGCGATACACAGAGAAAATGTCGTTGAGGCGAGGATACACCCTACAATGATTCCCTTTGATCATCTACTGGCAAACGTGAATGGGAATTTCAACGCCTTTCATGTTATCGGTGATGCGGCGGATTCGATCTTTTTATACGGTCAGGGATCAGGTATGATGCCTACCGCAAGTGCCGTAGTCGGTGACCTGGTGGATATTACGAGAGATATGTTAAAAGGTGTCTCAGGGAGAATTCCCGCCCGTTCCTTTCCTGAAGATATGATTGATGACATCAGGTTGATGCCTGTTGATGATATCGTCACCAATTATTACTTCAGGTTTTCTGCCGTTGACCGTCCGGGTGTCCTTTCGAGAATATCGGGGATCCTGGGTAAAAATAATATCAGTATTGCCGCCGTTATTCAGAAGGGCAGAAAGCAGTGTGGCGCTGTGCCTATTGTGATGACCACCCATAAATCGAGGGAGAGGGATGTTCAGGAAGCCCTGAAAGAAATTGATCGGCTTGATATTGTCCCGGGGAAAACGATATTGATCAGGATAGAGGATGAAAAACTTTCGTAACAATTAGCCAAGTCATAAGTCATAAGTCATAAGTCATAAGTCATAAGTCATAAAACTTGAAACTTGAAACTTATAATTGCTAATTTTGCATTTTGCATTGAAATGGGACTTTTCCATGAAATACGTGATCCTGCTCGGCGATGGCATGGCCGATTATCCGCTAAAAGAACTGAATGGTAAAACACCCCTTGAATTTGCCCGTACCCCTTGCATGGACCGTATAGCGTCAGAAGGGACTCTGGGGCTGGTCAATACCATACCGTCCGGATTTTCACCGGGGAGTGATATAGCAAACCTCAGTGTCCTCGGTTACGATCCCCGAAAGTGCTATTCTGGACGGGGGCCACTGGAAGCGGCCAGTATGGGGGTGCAACTCGGTCCTGATGATGTGGCCTTTCGGTGTAATCTGGTAACCATCGGGACAGGAGAGGCGCCCGTGATGGAAGACTTTACCTCCGGGCATATAACATCTCCCGAGGCAAGACAGATCATTGATGACCTTCATCGGGAGCTTGGAACCGCTGAGTTTCAGTTCTATCCAGGTGTTGGCTACAGGCATCTCCTTGTATGGAGACACGGCAAGGAATTCCTTAAGACAACCCCTCCCCATGATATTACCGGCAGGTTGCTCAATGACTATCTACCACAGGGGGATGGCGCTCTTGAGATAAATAACCTCATGCAACGTTCCCGGGAGATACTCCTTGACCATCCGGTAAACAGAGTGCGTCTTTCGGAGGGGAAGAAACCGGTCCATTCCATCTGGCTCTGGGGGCAGGGAAGGGTGCCCCGGATTGTTCAGCTCACGAAAAAATACCATTTAACAGGTGGAATAATATCGGCTGTTGATCTTTTAAAAGGTATTGGCGTGTTAGCGGGTCTTAAAGTCATCCATGTGGAGGGTGCAACCGGATATACCGATACCAACTATATAGGAAAGGCTGAGGCGGCCCTCGAAGCCTTAAGAGAACTTGATTTTGTTTTTGTCCATGTGGAAGCGCCGGATGAGATGGGCCACGAGGGGAATATAGAGGGAAAGATTCAGGCCATCGAAGATTTTGATGAAAAAGTTGTCGGTACCATCTTAAAAGGTTTGGGTTCTTTATGCCCTTTCAGGGTAATGGTCTTAAGTGATCATCTAACTCCCATCAGCCTGATGACGCACTCCCCGGAGCCGCCCCCCTTTGCCGTCCTGTCCTTTGACGATGGTGAAAATCGGAGGAATGCTCCGGCATTTGGGGAAACGTCAGCAAAAGATACGGGGATTCTGATCTCTCCCGGCTATCTCCTCATGGATGCCTTCATAAAAAACTGGAGGGAATTTATTGAAGAAAAATCCTGTTAAGATAAGGGTTACCTATGCTGATACCGATGCCATGGGTATCGTTTATCATACCAATTACATTAAATGGTTTGAAATCGGGCGTACAGAACTACTGAGAGAGATGGGCGTCGTTTATGCCGAGATGGAATCCCTGGGTTATAACCTGCCCGCGATAGAGGTCTGGTGCCACTATCTTTTGCCGGCCAGGTATGACCAGATTATTCTTGTGGAAACGGAGATCGTGCACGCGAGAAGGGCAAGCATTAAATTTAATTATCTCATCTGGGATGAAAAGAGAGAAAATACCCTTGTCGAAGGATACACGGTTCATGCATGTACGAACAGACAGGGGAAAATTGTGAGGATTCCTGGCTTTGTTATGGAAAAGATCAATCAGTAGGGTCAGGGGACAGAGGACAGAGGTCAGAGGATAGAGGACAGGGGGTCAGGGATCAGGGTCAGGGAGTAGGGATAGAGATTAAAGAGGACAAGAAAGTAGAGAGTGGGGAAAATTGTATGGCAGGAAAAGTCAGAAAAGTTACGAAAAAGGAGCTTAAACAACCGGACCTGTTTCAATCAGTGTTCCAGAAGGTGATGCATTACGCATCGGAAAACAAACCCAGGATCTATCTGATTTCAGGAATTCTTATCTTGATCTTTCTGATTTCAGGCGGGTGGTATATTTTCCGGCTAAATCATGAGAAAAACGCTGAGAAGATCTATGCCCGGGCCTATGATGCTCGGATGAAGGGCGACCTCACCCAGGCCATTCAATTTTATCGAGACGTCACATCAAAATACTCCGACACCCGAGCAGCCACGATTGCCTATTACCAGTTGGGTAACCTGTATTTCCGTATCCACGAAATTGACGCATCAATTAAGGCATATCAAGAATTCCTCAGGAGGGCGCCGGAGGACAATGATCTTTTAACCCTTGCCTATGTGGGATTGGGTTACTGTTATGAGTCGAGGAAAAACTTTAAGGATACCCTGGTGTCATTTGAAAAGGCGGTCAAAGCAGACCTGAGGGGCAGCTTTAAAGGCATCAACTATAGGAACATAGCCAGAACTTATGAGCAGATGAATAATCGGGGGAAGGCCCTCGAGTATTATCGAAAAACTCTTAACAAAAATAAGGATCCTTATATTGATCTATTAATAAAAAGGAAGATTTCGTCTTTGGATTAATTTCGAGAGAGAGTAGTAGTAAAAAATGAAGGACTTATCTCGGTAAGTAGTAAACAGGGCAAGGGTACAACGTTTACCATAGACCTCCCATGTAAAGTGAGGGTGACATGATAAGAATCTTAATTGTGGATGATGAAGAAGGTGTCAGGATATCTCTGAAAAAGGTCCTTCAAAAAGATAGTTATGAGGTTCTTTTAGCAGAAAATGGCATGGAAGCCATTGAAATCGTTCGAAAGTTGATCAATGAAATAGAAACGGTCATCTCAGATTTCAAGATGCCTGGTCTGGACGGTTTAGAGACACTAACAGAAATCGGTAAAATTAACCCCGAAATTATCAGGATTATCCTGACTGGCTATGCGACCCTCGACCGTGCTATAGAAAGCGTCAATTCAGACATTGACGGCTTCTTAACCAAACCTTTCGACAACAATGAAATCAGACTGAAGATTAAGGAATTTCACATCAAAAAGAGGTTGAAACAATTCGTGCCTGTTCAGGTTCTTAGCGAACTGCAGAAATTCAGCAAGAACCTGGATCCTCGAAACCAGAGAGTAACCATTCTCTTTACGGACATCCGCGGATTCTCTAAAATATCTGAATCTCTAACTCCTCACGAGTTATCAGAACTTTTGAACCTTAATTACTTCTACCCTCTCGATAACATTATTTTTGAACATAATGGCACACTCGATAAACACATCGGTGACAGCATTATGGGGATATTCGGGGCGCCGATCACCCAGAAAGATGATGCGCGCCGGGCTGTTGCCTGTGCAATTTCGATGCGGAAAAAAGTAGCCGAAATAAATAAGGAAATAAGTAAAAAAAACTTAAAAATTCCTGTAGGTTTCGGAATCAGTACGGGAGAAACGATGGTTGGAATTTTCGGATCCGCCATCAGGAAAGAGTATACGGCACTGGGGCAACCTGTGAATTTAGCGGCACGGCTGGAACGGATCGCCCAGGAAGATCAAATCCTCATCTGCAGTGAAACATACGAGGACATTAAGGATTTTTTTAAGGTCGAAAAGATAGATAACGTAAGTATCATAAGTATCAAAGATATGGAAGGAGAAAGGTCTATCTATAATGTTATTGATGCGCTTTAAAACGTTATCGATCCTGAAATGAGCACAGGCAAAATGCTTTTCCTTTGCTATTTACCGCTGCCCAATTCCCTGGCACGCACGGTCGCTGCTTCCACAGCCGCCATCAGAGTGGCCCTGAGCTTACCTTCCTCAAGGACCTTCAGTCCTGCAATGGTCGTACCTCCCGGTGAGGTAACCATGTCCCTCAATTCCGCAGGGTGTTTACCGCTTACAAGGCAAAGCCTGGCTGCACCCAGGATGGTCTGTGCCGACAACCTCAAGGCTACGTCTCTACTCAACCCCATACGGACGCCTGCATCTGAAAGCGCTTCAATAACGACAAATCCATAGGCAGGACCACTTCCACTGAGCCCGGTTACCGCATCCATGAGTTTCTCTTCAACAAAAACCGTTATTCCCACTGAGTTAAAGATGAGACGGGCCAAAGCAATGTCCTCTTCTGTGGCGCCCCTGCCGCAGGCAAGGGCGGTAACCCCTTCACCGATCATGGCCGGCATATTCGGCATGGCCCTGATAACCCGCGCTCCTTTCCTGAGATAACCCTCGATGAAACTCGTGGAAATACCAGCCGCAATAGAGATGATCACTCCAGGTCTCTCGCCAACACTGGACATCTCCTCCAGGACTTCTGCCATATTCTGTGGTTTTACCGCCAGAATAACCAGATCAGCGCCGCCTGCAACCTCTCTATTATCCTCTGTTACATGCACACCATAGAGTTCCTTGAGTTCCGCAAGCCTTTCCCTGACTACATCAGAGGCCATTACCGCGCCTGCATTTACCAGACCATGGGAGATGACGCTACCGATAAGGACGCCTCCCATCTTCCCGCCACCGATGAATCCTATCTTTTTCCCTTTTAACATGTTCCTCTCCTTTTGACAGCCCGGCGCCTGCCTGTCACGGCTGATGTTTCTCTCTCAGAAAATCATCGGCGGTCTTTACGGGATTAAATGTTTCCCCAGGAACCTCAACAAAGGCCGTATTCCAGAAGTGCATAGAACCATTCCACAAACCGGGAAGCTCCAGCGCCTTTGTCTCCTTTCCCTTTTCAGACTTCTGTGAAATGCCGACGGTTTCCTGATTGACAAACTGATGGAGATCGAATCTCCGTCCTCTGTAATCCCTCACCCCACACACAAGGTCAACGGGGTTAAAGTGGGTGGCCGCAGACCAGATGGCCCTCTGCGTTTGAGAATTTCTATCTATCTGAAATTTCTCTATAATCTGAAGTGCAAGGGTCCCATCCCTCTCATCCACCCAGAAGGGACCTCCCCCCGGTTCCCCTTCATTTTTAACCATGCCACACACGCGAAGGGGCCGGTTCAACCTTTCACAAATGAAGGCGCGTCTGTCTAAAAGAGATAAATCCTTAAAGCCCGCGGGAAATGTGATATTGAGTTTTTTGAGGCAAAAATCGTCTATCTCCTTCATCAGCTCTTCCGTAATCCTATTATCCTCAGACAGGAGGCGTAAATACCTAAATATCTCTTTCTGAAGGGTGATCAGGTATCCCCCGATGATCTTTTTATAAATGATGGTGGTTGGTTTTAATCTGTCGGGAACAACATTATCTATATTCTTTATAAAGATAATCGCTCCCCCGGCTTGATTTAAATTTTTTAGGAGGGCGCCGTGGCCGCCCGGTCGGAAAGCTAAGGAACCATTCTGATTCCGGAAGGGGCGGTTTTCCATATCCACCGCAATGGTATCGGTGGAGGGAAGCTGCGTGGAAAGCTCAAGATTAAACTTCACGTTATAACGCTTTTCATAACCCCCCTTGACCTGGAATAGATAATCCTCCACACCTTTTTTATGTTCCCTGGAGACGGTAAAATGGAGACGACAGACACGGTTGCCATCCCGGACATACAGGGCCGCCTCCACCAGATGCTCCTCGAGGGCAGTGCGATTGCCTCCCGGATAGGCATGGAATTTAAGGAGCGCCTTGGGGAGTTGCCCGTAGTCTAAACCCCTCGACGTGAGGATATATTCCAGGACACTGGCAAATCTCGCGCCTCTGATCAAGTCCTGTATGTTATCCCCTTTTTGGGAGACCGCCACACTCAAATCATCAAAGAAGGCAAATTTTTTGAGGTCCTGGGCAAATTTTGCACCCTCTTCCTCAGAATCAAAACCGCCCCTCTCAAGGACCCGATACCAGTCCCGAAACATGCGGCTGGCCGCTCCGGAAGCGGGCACAAATTTCAGGAATCGTCCATCAGCGGCCGCCTCATCGTAGGATGTGAGGAGGGCATTTCGCTCCTCTTCAGAGCCTGTAATATCAACGATGCCGTCATTGATAATACATGGCCTATTCAACCTGATCGGGGGAACACCCCTTTTTAAAAGGTCAATCTGTTCTAAAACCCGCTCTACCGTCAGGCCTGTTGCCTCGATCTGCCTTATATCGGCTCGGGTAAAATAATTTTCCACGGCTTATTATTTCTTTTTGACCCTTTTTCTGTAGTAAATACAAGCACTTGACATTATACTTGCGGGGTAGTATTAAAATAATCTGCTAATATCTGTTCATGGTCGAACATAAGTGGAGAGGGGAGATTTTCCTTTGTGAAGATGCCGATTTCCGCGGCATCATCGGCGGCAACAGGTGTGCCGCTTGCCCTAACAATAAAGACGGTGGTAATCGTATGATGGCGTGGATCTCTGTCTGGTCTTGAGTATGTGTGCAGTTGTTTCCGGAGAACGACATCCAGACCTGTCTCCTCTTTAGATTCCCTGATGGCTGCATCTTCAAGGGACTCTCCATAGTCAACAAAACCTCCGGGGATAGCCCATCCGCAGGGGGGATTTTTTCGTCTCACAAGAACGATTCCCCCCTCATCCAGCTCGATGATAACATCCACGGTGGGAAGCGGGTTTTGGTAGCATTCTACTTCTCCACCACAGAGGGGACAGCGTTTTTTGACTTTCACCGTCATACTGTTATCCTGTAAGCGTTCAGCAGTCAGCCATCAGCAAGATAAAAAAAGTAATGAATTATCCATCATAAAACATTGCTTTAACAATGAGAGGGGGTCTTGTCTAAGCCTGTGTTTTTACTGAAAGCTGACGGCTGAAAGCTGAACGCTATTCTACTGTTTCGCTAATCTTTTTTCCAGTGCACCCAATTCGTCCCGGAGGGCAGAGGGGAGTTTGTCGCCGAATTTCCTGTAGTATCTCCTGATGCTGGCCACTTCTTTCAGCCACCCCTCGGTATCTACCCGGAGAAGTTCTGCCATATCTTCAGCCGAAATATCAAGTCCGGAAGTATCAATAGCATCCGCCGCAGGCAGATAACCGATGGGGGTTTCCACAGCCTTACCCTTGCCCTCCGTCTGTGCGAATATCCATTTCAACACCCGGCTGTTTTCACCATAACCCGGCCACAGCCATTTGCCATCGGGTGTTTTACGAAACCAGTTCACATAGAAGATCTCTGGAAGCTTGCTTTCTTCGGTCTTCTTTCCCATGGCAAGCCAGTGGGCAAAGTAATCACCCATATGGTAGCCACAGAAGGGAAGCATGGAAAAGGGATCCCTCCGCAATTGACCTACCTTTCCCGTTGCGGCTGCCGTCGTTTCGGAACTGACGATGGAACCGAGGAACGTTCCATGCTGCCAGTTAAAGGCCTGATGCACCAGGGGGACGACGTTTGTACGACGGCCACCGAAGAGGATCGCCGAGATGGGAACACCCCTCGGGTCTTCCCAGGAAGCATCAATTATCGGGCATTGAGCTGCCGGCGCCGTGAAACGCGCATTCGGATGTGCAGCCAACCGGCCACACCCTGGATACCATGCCTCGCCTTTCCAGTCAACAAGCTTTTCCGGTTCTTCATCCGTCATCTGTTCCCACCAGACATCACCATCTAGAGTGAGGGCAACATTGGTGAAAATTGTGTTTTTGGTTATGGTAAGCATGGCATTCGGGTTGGAATCCGTGGATGTCCCCGGCGCAACCCCGAAAAAGCCGTATTCCGGATTGATGGCGTACAGCCTCCCATCCCGGCCAAATTTCATCCAGGCGATATCATCCCCCACGCACTCCACCTTCCAGCCGGGAATCGTGGGCGCAAGCATGGCAAGGTTGGTCTTCCCACAGGCGCTGGGAAAGGCTCCCGTGAAATACTTTTTTATCCCCTCGGGAGAGGTAATTCCCAGTATCAGCATATGTTCGGCCAGCCAATCCTCCTCATGCGCCATGGAAGAGGCGATACGAAGGGCGAAACATTTCTTGCTGAGAAGGGCATTGCCACCGTAACCGCTTCCGTATGACCAGATTGTCCGTTCCTCGGGAAAATGAACAATGTACGTGTTCCCGGGGTTACATGGCCAGGCGACATCTTTCTCGCCCTTCTTTCGGGGCATGCCGACCGAGTGGAGACAAGAAACGAAATCACCGCCTGGACCAAGGATATCCAGGACGGCTTGTCCCATGCGGGTCATAATTCTCATGTTGCACACTACATAAGGTGAGTCGGTTAGTTCCACGCCGATATGAGCGATATCAGAGTCCAGGGGGCCCATACTGAAAGGGATGACGTACATGGTTCTCCCCCTCATGGAACCGTTAAACAGGTCTGTAAGTACCTTCCTCATCTGATGGGGGTCGCGCCAGTTATTTGTAGGCCCGGCGTCTTCTCTTTTTCCTGAGCAGATAAAAGTTTTGTCTTCCACACGTGCCACATCGTCTGGATTTGACCTGGAAAGGTAACTGCCCGGCATCTTCTTTTCGTTCAGTTTGAGAAAAGTGCCTGATTTCACCATGAGTTCGCACAAATTGTCGTATTCTTTCTGTGACCCGTCGCACCAGTGGATATTAGCCGGTTTGCACATTTCGGCCATCTTCTGCACCCACTTATTCAGTTTTTGATTCGAGCTCACGTATTTCTCCTTTCTGAAGACACGGGAAATATAGAGATAGAGATGTTTATGTGTCAAGGGGAAAAGTACGAATCCTGGTGATGAAACCTTGACAATGGGTCCACAATCAATTATTAGCATAGCAAATGGTACTTCTATGGAGGGGGTGTAAAATATGATAGGTGTGCTGATTACAACTCATGGGAACTTAGGAAACGAGTTGATACGAGCTACTGAGTTGATCGAAGGCAGCTTAAAGGGCGTGCATCATGTCTCGGTAGATCAGACGAAGACTGTAGAGGAATTAAAGAAGGAAATCAGTACAGCGATAAAGAAGCTGGACCAGGGTCAGGGTGTTTTGATTCTCACGGATCTTTTCGGAGGTACCCCTTCCAATATTTCTCTCTCTTTCCTGAAAGAGGGAAAGGTGGAGGTAGTCACTGGTGTCAATCTTCCCATGCTGCTTAAGCTTCCCAATATGAGAAAAAAAGGAATGAACCTGAAGGATTTTGCCTGTTATATAAAGGAATACGGCAGGAAAAATATATACCTGGCCAGTGAGATATTAAATAAAAAAGTTGATAAGTAAGGCGATCATTGAGATCACATACATGACGGTAGATGATCTGGAGGATGTTTTATCCATTGAACGGGCTTCTTTTCCCACACCCTGGTCAGAGGACATGTTTGTGCAGGAGCTGTATTCGACGATGTCCAATAATCTGGTAGCGAAAATACAGGGAGAGCGGGGAAAGGAAATTGCCGGTTACATGAATTTCTGGGTCGTTGCCGGGGAAGTTCATCTTCATAACATTGCGGTAAAGGAAAATCTAAGAAGAACAGGAGTTGCGGGAAGGCTGGTGAGAGAGATGATCAGACTTTCCTGCGCCAAAGGGGCTAAGTGGGTTACCCTTGAGGTACGCCGCTCGAATGAAAGCGCCAGGAAATTATACGAAAAATTCGGTTTTGTGGTCAAGGGAATAAGACCACTCTATTATTCTGCTCCCCAGGAAGATGCCCTGATCATGTGGGCATGCCTGAAAGAATGTCTGAAGAAGATCCATCATGAGTGATGTCATGTCCATGGTGGTCGGGGAAATCGTCCTGAATCGGGAATTGGTCCCCCGGCATTTTTTAATGCGTGTAAAACTACCGGCATCATTGGCGATACCTCTACCCGGTCAGTTTGTCATGGTAAGGATAAGGGGCAGGATAGAACCCCTTCTGGGAAGACCCCTTAGTATCTATGCCTTTGAACGGGATAAAACTGCCCTGGTGATTGAGTTACTTTACAGAACCATGGGTAAAGGGACGTTTGCGCTGTCCCGTCTGAAACCGGGGGAAGATCTCGAAATTTTGGGTCCCCTGGGTCATGGATTTGATATTTTTCCGGAAATAAAAAAAATTGTCCTCCTTGCAGGAGGGATCGGTGTTGTCCCCCTATCGTTCTTAGCTTCTCATTACAGGAAACTCCCGACAAATGATCATCGGATAATTGCTTATCTGGGAGCAAAGAGCGCCGATCATATTGTGGGAATGGACAGGCTGAAAGAGACCTGTACAGAGATTAAAATCAGTACTGATGACGGCAGCAGTGGTTATCGTGGTTTCGTTACGGAACTCTTAGCGGAGGACATCGAATCGTATCTGCATGGTGATTCCGTTATCTATGCCTGTGGTCCTCGCGCCATGATGAAACGGTTGGCTGAACTTCTGAAAGATCAAGATATTTCCTGCCAGGTATCGGTGGAGGAGCGCATGGCCTGTGGGGTGGGGGCCTGTCTCGGCTGTGCCATCCACGTAAAAGCAGGGGGAGATAAAACACAGTACAGGTGTGCATGTCAGGACGGCCCCGTTTTCGATATACGCGATATCGTCTGGAACTGACCCGGTGTCTCTCGTGAAAAACAAGAAGGAGCAAATAAATAATTCTGAACCGTCAATGGCGGTTGACATAGGTGGCCTGATCCTCAAGAACCCCCTGATGACGGCATCGGGAACTTTTGGTTACGGGAAGGAGTATGCGCCGTATATAGATATTAACCGGTTAGGCGCCTTGATTGTCAAGGGGTTATCCCTGGAAGCGAGGAAAGGAAACCCGCCGCCACGAATTATGGAGACCCCTTGCGGGATGCTCAACGCCATCGGGATGGAGAATGTGGGTGTAAGGGCTTTCATTGATGAAAAACTCCCCTTTCTGCGGTCCTTCGATGTGGCTGTCATCGCCAATATCTTTGGCGAAACCATTAATGAATATAAAAAAATTGCTGCAATATTGAGCACGGTGGAAGGGATCCATGGTCTGGAGATCAATATCTCCTGTCCCAACGTCAAGAGGGGGGGCATTGCCTTTGGCGCTCATCCCGATACGGCTTATGAAGTAACTGGTGCGGTAAAATCTTTCACAGACCTTCCCGTCATTGTCAAGCTGACACCCAATGTAGGTGATATTGCCGAAATTGCCGAAAGTGTTGAGGCAGCAGGGGCCGATGCTATCTCCCTGATCAATACCTTAACCGGGATGTCTGTTGATATTGAACAGAGGGCGCCCCATCTCAAAAACATCACCGGTGGACTGTCCGGTCCGGCCATAAAACCGATTGCCCTGAGGATGGTCTGGGAAGTTGTCAACAGGGTGTCTATCCCCGTCATCGGGGTGGGGGGCATTATAGATGCGAACGATGCCCTTGAGTTCCTGATTGTGGGGGCCAGGGCCGTGCAAATCGGCACGGCAAATTTCATCAATCCTCGTGCCACACTGGATATCCTTGAAGGTATTGACAATTATCTGAAGAGACATCACATGAAAGACATTAACGATCTGATCGGGACGCTCAAGGATGGCAGGTAAACGTTGGGGTTCCGTTCTTTCATCTTAGAAGGTAGATGTCCAATTTGTAATTTCAAAACGGGGGAGAAAGTGTATGAAACATTCATGTCTCAAAGAGACACAAAGGACAATGAAAATCCCCCCCCCTTTGTAAAAGGGGGGGGGATTTTTGGAAAAGGGGGCTGAGGAGATTTTCAGATGAAATTAAAGGGCAAAGTTGCGGTAATTACCGGTTCTAGTCGTGGTATGGGAAGATTGGTGGCATTGGAAATGGCGAAAGAGGGAGCGAAGGTGGTGATCAATGGCACAACTCCTGAACCTGTTGATGAGGTTGTAAGGGAGATTCAGGCATCCGGTGGACAGGCGGTGGCTAGCTACGATTCCGTCGTCACTATGGAGGGGGGACAGAGGATAATCCGGACAGCCATTGATAATTTTGGAAGGATAGATGTGCTGGTAAACAACGCCGCGATTACAAGGGATAGATCTCTCGTTAAGATGACCGAAGAGGATTGGGACTCCGTAATATCTGTAGATTTGAAAGGGGTCTTTACATGTACCAAGGCAGCCATAGGGTATATGATTGAACAGAGGTATGGAAGAATAATAAATGTGGCCTCTGCCTCAGGAAGGTCGGGGAATATAGGGCAGGCAAACTACAGCGCCGCTAAAGCAGGTGTGATTGCCTTCACCAAGACTTGTGCGAAAGAATTAGGAAGATATAATATAACCGTCAATGTTGTCTCTCCCTCCCATAAAACCAGGATGTACGACAATATCCCTGATGAGGTCTTCAAGAAGATAGTTGCCTCCCGAGCATTGGGAAGGATGTCGGAACCGAGGGAAATCCCGCCGATGTTTATCTTTATCGCCTCCGATGATGCCAGTTACATTACGGGACAGATCATTGGTGTGGATGGCGGGCTTTTCTTATAGTGCCATGTAACATCTACAGATTCGGATAACAATTAATATACGTAATACCTTACTATTCGCCTGACGATCATTTCTTTTTGAAGGATGCCAGAAATTTAGACTGATTTATGCGAAAAGTCAAAGAATTTTCTTTATAATGTACCGATAATATGTTTATTATCAGTTATTAAGTAATCAGTATAACATTGATCCTTTGACAGGGAGCTGCTTTGTGAAAGAAATTTTACCCGATTTCCAAAAATTTCTCGTTGAGCGTAAGCTGGCGCCGGAAGGGCAAGTTTCTTTTTATACCCTGTGGGCGAGCAGATTCCTCTCCTTTTCCAACAGGCATCAGGATAAAGCTATAGAGCTTAGAAAAAGGCTTTTTCTTGATTCCTTGACAAAAGAGCAAAAACTACAGAACTGGCAGGTGAATCAGGCGGATAACGCCGTCGGACTTTATTTGAATCATTTTCTGTCCGGTGACACATCATCATTATCACCAAATGCAGAATCCGTTTCTCAGAACAGATTCCCGGATTATCAGGGAACGCGGCAGAAACTCCGGGAGGCGATAAGAATCAAGCATTATGCCTACAGTACTGAACGGACCTACCTGGAGTGGTTCCACAGGTTTTATACTTATGTTACCGCTACAAAAGGCAAGGATTGGCAAAAGAGTGGCGCTGATGAGACGGATGTAAGGGATTTCCTGAGCCATCTTGCCATAAGGCAAAGAGTATCATCATCCACTCAGAACCAGGCATTCAATGCCCTGCTGTTTCTCTTCCGGGAAGTGCTGAAAATTAGTCTTCAGGATCTCAGCAAAACAGTGCGCGCCAAAAGGGGTCCCAAAATGCCTGTGGTGCTGACGCAGGATGAAGTCAAAGGACTGCTTAACAGGTTAGGGGGCAAGTATCTGCTCATAATTCAACTGCTGTACGGTACGGGCATGAGGTTGATGGAATGTGTTCGCCTGCGGGTCAAGGATATTGACTTTGCTGTTCGGCAGATCACCGTGCGGGATGGGAAGGGACAGAAGGACCGTGTGACCATGCTTGCGGAGCGGTTTAGCTCGCCGTTGCAGGAACATCTCAAGAGAGTCAAGGCGCAGCACTTTGACGGCAGGATTCAGAAGCGGGCTGATGGGCGGCGCGAATCGGAGGAATGACCTGATGGCCAGGTCGGTACTGGCGGGTGTTGCAGGAGGAAAGAGGGTGAGCGTCTAAATATTTTCGCAGGCTTCGCTCGCGAAAATACGGCGGGAATGTATTGTTTTCATTATTCAATTTCCCATGTGGCGCCGGAGGGGGTATCTTTGAGGCTCACCCTTTTTTCTG
>JASEGZ010000039.1:16626-20266 GCA_030018935.1 Syntrophales bacterium | reverse complement strand
AAGGCCTTTTGTGCCGGTGGAAATCTGAAAGAGATGGAACGCCTGAGTGTGGAAGTCGGTTTGGTTGAGAGAAGGGAATTTGTGCGTAATGTTGCCCATAAGATAATAGAAAATATTCGGGGTTTGGAAAAACCGGTGATTGCCTGGGTAAATGGTCCCGCTATCGGGGCGGGATGCAATATCGCCCTCGCCTGTGATCTCAGGATCGCCTCTGAAAAGGCCAGGTTCGGTGAGGGCTTCATCAATATGGGGTTGGTCTCGGATTACGGCGGTCTCTATTTTCTTCCCCGGCTGGTTGGTCCGGCAAAGGCCCTCGAATTATACTTCACGGGAGATGTAATTGACGCAAAAGAGGCGGATAGGTTAGGAATAGTAAATAGGGTGGCACCCCATGAGGAGGCGGAAAGAGCCACCTATGAACTGGCAAACAGGATCGCGAAAAAATCCCCCCTGGCCCTGGGGATGATCAAGGAAATCCTTTACAAGGGGATCAACATGGATCTGATAACGGAATTGGATCTGGAGGCGAATGCCAATAGCATTTGCCTGAAAACGGAAGATCACCGGGAAGGGGTAAGGGCCTTTTTGGAAAAAAGGGAACCGGTCTTCAAAGGGTTATAGATGGGTAGACCGAGGATTATTACCCCTGCCACCAGTTCCTCATCAAGGCAGAGATGCTTTTTATCTCTTCCAAGTTCTTCAATTCCCTCTTCATCTGCGCTCTTTTTTCTTCGTCGCATACACCTGAGGTAAGGGCATCGAATTTGTGGTCCATCTCTTCCTCGGTCAGGGGATTATGGGGGAAACCTTTGCATGTGGATGTAATTTCATAGTCCTTGCCGCTCTTTAAACGGACTTTCAAGGGAGACTTGAATATACCTTCTTCCATAAAGGTCTTATCCAGTTCCCTGTCCCTTTCTATTTTCACCCTTTCCGTTAGCTTGAGCATCTCCGGATCCGTCAGTCTTTTATCGGATAGTTGCTCCCTGGGATCGAGAAGGTGGCCATCGGCCAATACCGTGGCCAGGACAAAGGGGAGGCTCCACTGGGCAATGGTCAGATTTTTGGGTTTGACCTTTACCTCCCTGGGAACTCCCAGAAAGAGAGCAAAATGGGGAACGCAGGCCGTTATTTCCTCTACGTCTTCTGCGGCAAATCCACATTCCTTCATAAGTTTGACGATGCCATCCGTGTACCCCTGGTTATAGTGACAGCATCCGTAATACTTAAAGGCCATCTCCTTAATATTCCAAACATCCCCCAGCCCCTCGACAAGGCTGTCTCTGTACATCATGTTACCCGCCAGGGCGGCGATCACCCCGTACCTTCCCTTATCGTCCCAGTGTCCCTCAAAGACGGCACGGGGGCCCACAAATCCCCTTTTTGCCATGAGGGCATTCAAGATCCCGTTAAGGGCCGCCCTTCCCGAGTTCCACCTGTACGTCCAGTTTCCGTCGAGGAGGTATTCAATGGTAGCCGCTCCCATTGATCCCCCTGCCAGACCAAAGGCATTGGCCATTTCTTCTTCTTTCAGATTAAGGAGCTTACCAGCGCCGGCAACGGCGCCGAAGGGAGGGAAGATGGAATTCGCCTCAAACCCTCTGACGGCGGTGAAACTGTCCGGTCTTCTATTCATGGCCGCAGCGACCCTTGTTATTACCTCATACCCCCCGACGACAGCGGTGATAAGGTCTTTTCCTGTAACATTCTCCCTCTCACCCACGGCCAACGCCGAGGCTATCACCGAGCAGCTTGGGTGC
Organism: Syntrophales bacterium; assembly: GCA_030018935.1. Classification (NCBI taxonomy): domain Bacteria; kingdom Pseudomonadati; phylum Thermodesulfobacteriota; class Syntrophia; order Syntrophales; species Syntrophales bacterium. Next base: position 18,506 of record JASEGZ010000039.1, on the reverse strand, counting down.
AGTTCGACTTTCGGATATGTATCACTCAAGTCGTAACTCAAAGCCATTACTGCATTTACCATGGCGGCATGGGCACAGGGCAGGCGATCCCCGTGCATCAGGATCGTAGATTCTTCCTTCCCGCCGGTCTCTCTCACTATATCAAGAAGGGCTTTACTCCAGGGGGAGTCAGCGCCATAGATGGTTATACATACCCAATCGTAGATACAGGCTTTAGCCTTTTCAACCACATCAGCAGGAATATCTTCGTATTTCAAATGAACAAGCCACTCAGCCAATCTCTCAGCATAGTACATTTCTAAATCCTCCCATTTTTAATTACAGTAGTCAGGTGTTTAGCTAATTTTTCGACATCTCAAAGGCAAAGTCCACTATTTCAGACGGGGCAGAGCCTGGCCCGAATACCTTCTTTACTCCTATATCTAAAAGTTCCGGTATATCCCTTGAGGGGATAACACCCCCCCTAATCACCGGTATTTCTATCTTCTGTTCATTTAGCGCTTTCACTAAATTGGAAGCAATATAGAGATGCTCTCCCATGGAACTGCTAATGCCTATAACGTCCACATCCTCCTGTTCGCCATTGATTGCCCATATTTCCATATTTCGTGTCTTTCTATCGCTGGTGTTAAGGCGCAGGCTAAAGCCTGCGGCTACATTTATGCCTCTGTCCTGCTTTTTGGACATCGGAGCAGCCATTCTGGTGCTTATAGTTTCTTGACCCGGATCATATTAGTGGTGCCGGTTACCCGGATGGGGTGGCCCATGGTGACGACAATGGTATCTCCGGCGGACACCTCGCCGGTTTCCAGCGCCGACTGAGATGCCTTTTCAATCATAGCGTCTGTGTCGTGGGGGTCTTCGATCAGACGTGGCAGGCAACCCCAGAAGAGAGTCAGTCTCTGTACAGTTTTGGCATTTGGTGACAGGGCGATGATCGGTTGCCTCGGTCTGAAGCGGGAGATATGCCTTGCGGTCAGGCCCGACTGGGTATGGGCCACGATTGCCCGGGCGTCGAGATGGTCGGCCAGGACACAGGATGCGTGGGCGACGGATTCGGGTATGTCTTTTTTGGGGGTTGAACGGAGAAACAACTCGTAAGGGAATCCGGTCTCCGCGATGGTGGCGAGGCGATCCATAACCCTGACAGTTTCCAGGGGATAGCTCCCTGTTGCCGTTTCTTCGGAGAGCATCACTGCATCAGTTCCGTCAAGGACGGCATTGGCCACATCCGCCGCTTCTGCCCGGGTCGGACGGGGGGCATTGACCATGGAGCGGAGCATCTGGGTCGCCGTAATCACCGGTTTACCATAGGCATTTGCCGTGCGAATCAGCTTTTTCTGGATGAGAGGCACCTCTTCGAGGGGGATCTCCACGCCCAGGTCGCCGCGGGCCACCATAATACCGTCGGAGATACCAACAATATCTTCCAGATGTTCAAGAGCCTCGTGCTTTTCGATCTTGGCAATAACAGGGGTGTCGGCCCCCTTTTCCCGGATGATGTCTTTTACCATCCTGACATCATCTCCTGTCTTCACAAATGATAATGCGATATAATCAACGTCGTGCTCTAACCCGAAAAGAAGGTCCTGCCGATCCTTGTCTGCCAGAAAGGGGGCACGTATTGTTCCCGTCGGGAGGTTTATCCCCTTGTGGGAGGTGAGCAACCCGCCGGTGATAACTTTACAGTAGATATCGCTGGCGCTGGCCCTGACCACTATCAGTTCAATCAGGCCGTCTGAGAGGAGAAGTCTGTCTCCTGTCTTGACTTCTCCGGGGAGGTCAGGATAGGAGAGGGAAACCATTTCCCGGCTGCCTTCTACGTTATGGCTGGTGAGGATGAAATCCTGTCTTGGTTCAAGAAGCACACCGGGATCAGG
>JASEGZ010000039.1:0-16526 GCA_030018935.1 Syntrophales bacterium | reverse complement strand
TGCAGATCATCGTCTCAGAAGTACGGTGGTGTTTTCATCATCTATGATGTTCAGGATCCGGTTGTAGATATCGGCAAATGCTTCACCCGAGTTTTGGAAATAGTGCACCGTGCCATCTACACGCGAGGTGCGCAATCCGCCCGCCAACTGGAGCAACTCCACGTGGACCATTGCCTCCTGGCCTGCGAGAGGATTAAATTTTGCAGGATCCACAGGGACGTCAAAATAGTGGGGTATGGTGGCGATTTGCCAGATACTTCGCGGCTCTTTACATGCCTCGTAGGTAAGCTGCAGCCGGCGTTTGTGGTGCATCTCCAGGAAGGCGAGGCGTTCCCGCAGCTTTGCAATTGCCTTACCGTGGGCGGGCAGAACTAGGGCGATGTTTTCGAGACTTTTTATCTTTTTCAAGGCGCGCAGATAGGCAACGAGGTCGTCTGGATGTGGTGTAATGGGATAAAGCAATGTATCTCCGCATAGCATCAGAACCCCCGTCCCTTCTTCGTTTTGCACAAGGAGGGAAATACCCCCGGGAGAGTGACCCGCTGAATGACAAACTGATATCGCATCGCTCTTAAAGTCACCGATCCGGAGGGGTCCGTCACTGATAATAGGGTAATCAACACCCAGCGAAAGATCAACATCTTCCATTGTTGGCCTGTTCCGTGAATTTATACGGTTTTCCGGTAGCGGCATGCCCATTGCCCTGTACAGCGGCCTTCTTTCTATCCATACCTTCATCAGGCTCCACTTATTTGTTATCAGCCCTGAATCTAATACGTGGGCGGCCACCTTCGCTCCGGACATTTTGACAAGCTTTCTGCCGAGAAGATAATGGTCAAAGTGTCCATGGGTAAGCACAATGAAGCCAATATCCCTCACGTCATGTCCCGTAAGATTGATGGCGCTGAGGAGTTCCTGCTCGCTGTAGTCGTCAGACAAGGCCTCAATATGGTCCGGTATGGGCTGGTTCTGCCAGAAGTAGAAGAAGTTCTTCACCAGGCCTGTTGGTATCCCGGTGTCAACGAGGATCAGCGCCTCATCTTCGATAAGGTATTGGTTGGTGGGACCCGGTCCTATGATATCGGGGCAGAACGTCGTTATCTGGAATAGGCGGCGGCGCCGGCCCAGGCAATACTCAACCACACGGCCGCTTCCTGTGGGTTGATTGGCCCTGAGCAACTTTCCTGTTCGTTTCATAGCTTGAGCTTGCGTCTCATGGGAGTTAGTTCAGATTTTTTTCGCTATCTTACGGAAGTGATGTCCGTAAACCATGAGAGTCATGGCCTCGGGAAAGGATTTTCTATAAAATGTCATTGATTTGAAGAGCATTTTCCAGTAATACCACTGGGATGCGCCATTTCCGAGGATGCCGAGATAAAATATGGATTTAAGGAAGGCCTTAATCTGCACATATTCTATTCTTCTTCTTTTCCTGCAAGGTTTATAATGTTCCAGAAACTTGCAGACCCGTTGATAATAATGCCGGGGGCTGTAGATGGTTCTGACTATCCTTCTATAGCCCTCAATAAGTTTTTCCCTGTCCATCCGGGGGATGAAGTTGATACTACCATCGGTATTATTGCCAGATGAAGATGAGTCGAGGCGGTGTTCCTCTTTCAGTCGCTGCCAGAGCCTGGTATTCGGCAAGGCGTTTAACAGGCCAACCATGGCAGTCACGACCCCGGTTTCCTGGATAAACTTTATCTGTCTTGTGAAGATGCTTTCATTATCGTTGTCAAATCCGACGATATACCCCCCTGAAACCTGGAGACCTTTTGCCTGCAATTTTTTTATCGCCGCCCCTATGTCAAGCCCGCAGTTTTGATGCTTCGAGCATTCTTTCAGGCTATCCTCATCAGGTGTCTCTATGCCGATAAAAACACTCTCGAAGCCGGCTTCAACCATCAGATCAATTAATTTATCGTCATCAGCAATGTTTATCGAGGCCTCCGTTAAAAAAACAAAAGGATGATGGTGTGCCTTCATCCAGTTGATCACTTGGGGCAGCATCTTTTTGATTGCCTTTTTATTGCCGATAAAGTTGTCGTCAACGATAAAAACGCCGCCACGCCAGCCCGTATCGTAAATTGCCTGTAGCTCACCCAAAAACTGATCAATGCTCTTCAGGCGCGGGTTATGGCCGAACATCGCCGTAACATCACAAAAATCGCAATTGAAGGGACAACCACGGGAATACTGGATCATCAGGGAAGCATAATTTTTAACATTAATCAGATCCCAACGGGGAAAAGGTGTGAGCGTCAATGTGGGGAAGTCGGGAGAGCGATAAACTTTCTTCGGGTTGCCGTTTTTAAGGTCAGTTAGAAACGGAGGCAGGGTATGTTCTGCCTCATTCAAGATCAGATGATCTACCAGATGTATATATTCCTCCGGGGTGCTATTGAAAAGGGGTCCTCCGGCAATGACTTTCTTCCCCAGGTGCTGGCACCGGTGCAAAATTTCGTGGACCGATTCTTTCTGGACTAACATGGCGCTGATCATCACATAGTCGGCCCATTCGAGGTCTCTCTCCTTGACCTTTTTTACATTCAAATCAATGAGGCGAACGTTCCAGTCATCAGGAAGCATAGCCGCTACCGTCATCAACCCTAAAGGAGGAAAGGTAGCTTTCTTCGATATATACTTCAAGATATATTTAAAACTCCAGAACGTAACCGGATACCGGGGGTAGACCATTAAAATGTTCATGATAATCTCCTTGTATGTCTCTTACTATCACACTTATCACCGGGGATGTGAGAATGTTTCTCTAATACTGCAACCTATCCGGGAGCAGGGCCGGAAGTAATAAAAAAACCGCATCAGCTTTTGCATCGGCATGCGGCCTTTTCCCTTTGCCAGTGAGAAATTCTTTACAACTCATCCATGTAAGTCTAAGTTGTTTTAAATAAGGATGTCAAGGTATATTTATATTGCGGGCAAAAGGAAATGAACTACCCCGCCGCAAGCCGCGGGGTATTGGACCCGACAAGGAATAAAAACTTGCTATTTCCAGGATCAGTGGGTATATGATAAGGGAAATTTAGGTCTGAGAAGGTAGAATACAGAAATTAGGATGAAGGTGAGATACGTAACGACAAAATCGGCATCTGATCGTGGAAGGTTCATCTCGATGGTGTCTGTCATTATTTTGTTGTTGCTGACCGTTTCTTCCCTGGAAGGAAAAGAAAAGTTTCCGCCGCCGCGGGGCGCCGTCAACGATTTCGCCGGGGTCATCCCTTCCCCCTATGTAAACCAGATGGAGAGCCTTGCCCGGGAGGTTCTGGAAAAAACAGGGACCTCGGTTATCGTCGCCACCATGGAGACTATCGGGGATAACGACCCTGACGATTATGCCAACCAGTTATACGAGGTCTGGGGTATCGGGAAGAAAGGGGAAGACAAAGGCGTCCTGATTTTTCTTGCCGTCAGGGAAAGAAAGATCAGGATCGAGACGGGATATGGGGTGGAAGGTATCCTTCCTGACGGACTCGTGGGCGAGATCCTCGACAGAGCCGTAATTCCCTATCTTAAAACTGGGGATTACGGCAAGGGACTTACCAATGCCATGATTGCCGTATCGTCCGTTGTCGCAAAGGCGGCTGATATTTCCCTGACGGGCAGTCCCACTATCAGTCAGCCGCTAACAAAAAGGCCAAGACGGGGCAGCAGTTTATTCCCCCTGCTCCTTCTGCTCCTCATCATGATCCCCCTCCTCGGCACGAGGCAGGGACGGGCCCTACTTCCCCTGCTTCTCCTGATGTTTTTAAGCGGCGGCGGCAGAGGCGGGGGAGGCGGATTCGGGAGCTTTGGCGGTGGTTTTGGAGGTTTTGGCGGCGGGAGCAGCGGCGGCGGCGGGGCTGGCCGGGGATTTTAAGAAGGGTATAAACAAGCAATCAGCAATCAGCAGTCAGCAAAACAAACACAAAAAAAAGCTGAAAGCTAAAGAAGGGTAAGACAATGACTAAGATACCTAAAAAACCGGAAGAGATATTTTCAGAAATTACCGATGACTTCAGGAAGGCATTCGGGGATGACCTCCTTTCTGTCATCCTTTATGGGAGTGGCGCCGGCGGGGGTTACGTTCCGGGAAAATCAGATCTCAATTTTCTCATGATCCTTTCCGAGGAAGGGATAGATGATCTGGGGCGAGGCATGGGAACCGTTGCCCGATGGAGAAAGAGGAAGGTGGCGATCCCACTCTTTATGACAAAGTCATATATCACATCTTCCCTTGATTCATATCCCATTGAATTTCTCAACATCAAGAGAAATCATGTTCTCGTTTTTGGTGAAAATGTCCTGAGTGAATTACCCATTGATTCGCACTATCTCAGACTGCAAGTGGAAAGGGAACTGAAGGGGAAGCTTCTCCTTCTGCGGGAAGGTTTTCTGGAAACGGAAGGGCGGATAAAGCAGATACGGCATCTGATAGAGGTTTCCCTGACCGCTTTTATCTCCATCTTTAACGCCCTTCTGTATCTGAAGGATCTCGAAATACCCCTGGGGAAGAGAGAGGTCATCAGAGCGGTGGGTAAGGCATTTTCCGTTGATCCCGATATTTTCCTGAAATGCGCAGACATCAAGGAAGGTGTAGGTAGTTTTTCGTCCTCAGATATTCAGGCAATTTTCAGGACCTACTTGAGGGAAGTTAGAAAACTATCAAAAATTGTTGACGGCATGGAAGTTTGATGCTTTATTGGCAGCCAGCCATGCAGTCATAAGAATAACAGGAGGTACAGCACGTGACAAAAGGAAAAAGAAATCTCATCATTGCGATTGTTGTTATCCTTGTGTTTGTTATTTCCCTCTACTCTTTTTTCAAGGGGACTTACAACACCTTCGTTTCGATGGATGAGGCCGTAAGGGGAGCGTGGGCGCAGGTGGAAAATCAACTGCAGAGGCGATATGACCTGATTCCGAATCTTGTAGAGACGGTCAAGGGTTATGCCAGGCATGAAAAGGACGTGTTTATCGAGGTCACGAAGGCAAGGGCAAAGGTGGGTGGTGCAGCGAAGGTATCCGATAAGATCAGCGCTAATAATGAATTGTCCTCTGCTTTGAGCAGATTACTCGTCGTGGTGGAAAGGTATCCTGACCTAAAGGCCAACCAGAATTTCATCCGCCTTCAGGATGAATTGGCGGGGACGGAGAACCGGATTGCCGTCGAGAGAAGGCGATATAATGATGCGGTCAAGACGTACAATGTGGCGATCAGAAGCTTTCCGGCCAATCTTTTAGCAGGTATGTTTGGTTTTGAGAAGGCAACCTTCTTTGAGGCGCCCGCAGCGGCCAAGGCCACCCCACAGGTCAAATTTTAACACCAGAGCAAGTTCACGTCATGGCGTACTCTGTGCCTTTGCGGTGAAAAAGTCTAACCGCACAGCTCCAGATCTTGTGCGTAAATTTCTTCCTCTCACCATCACCATTATCATGAATTCCTTGAGGAAAATAGAATAAATGGGAAGAATTTTGAGACATGTTCTCGGCTGGTTTTTTGTGGCGCTGGGTATCATAGGGCTTTTTTTGCCCTTACTTCAGGGAATCCTTTTTATTTTGGTGGGTGTAATTATTCTGGCGCCAGAAATACCTTTGTTCCGTAAGCTTCTGTCTGAACTTCGGCGCAGATATCCTCTGGTATTTGGAAAGGCGGAGCGGTTTAAAGAAAATACCAGTCGGTGCATACAAAAACTAAGTAGATATAAACACAAGAAATAACCCGGTTGAAGGAACCACTGCCTTTATTTACCAGCCCCCGATTTCCGCCAAAATGAATCTTGAACTATAAATGTTTCCATGGTAGAAGAGATCAAAAAACACAGGTTCATTTTTATTCGGGAGATAAAGTTATGAAATATTTATGTCGCATAGCGACACAAAGGACAGTGAAAAAAGCTTTTATTATATGTTTGTTTGCTCTAATAGCAGTATCCGGACAACTATGGGCGAAGGAAAAAACGACGCTTGCCGTTCTGCCATTCTCTGTCCACAGTGCAGAAAATATTGATTATCTACACCAGGGCATATGGGATATGCTGTCCTCCCGTATCGCTGCCGATGGCAAGATAGAGGTGATCAGCAAGGATGCAGTCATTGATGCCCTGAAAGGAACAGGAGAAAAAGAACTGACTCTCACAGATGTTTATGGTCTGGGAAAGAAAATGAGTGTAGATTTTGTTGTCTGGGGTAGTATTACAAAGATTGGCAACAGCTTGAGCATAGACGGAAAGCTTGTAGACATCACCACTTATAAATCACCGGTAGGTATCTTTACCCAGTCTCAGGGTATGGATGAGGTCATACCGAAGATCAGCGATTTTGCCCAGAGGATCAATTACCATATTCTGGGTGCACCTTCTCCTCCAACTTCTGACCTTTCTCCCGTGACGTCGCCACTCCCCATGCCTCAACAGCCCACACCGCAGTACACCCGGGAAAGTGAAATTATATCAGGGATGAAAACCAGTAAAAAAGGCACCTTTACCTCGGTAATCAATCCCGATTTTATAAATGCGGCACAACCTCTCGACAGGAAAGGATTCTGGATGAGCCAGAAGTATCCGACCGAATTTAAAGGTATGGATATCGGTGATGTCAATAAAGATGGTTTAAATGAAGTGGTAGTCATTGATAGTCATAATGTCATGATATATCAGAAAAAAGGGAAGGATTTTAATTTACTCCAACAGATATCCGGAAAGTCTTATGATAACTATCTCGCCGTAGATGTAGCCGATATTAATCAGGATGGTGTAAAGGAGATATTTGTCACCAGTTTGAGAGGAAACATGGTGAACTCCTTTGTCCTTGAATTTAAGATGGGAAGATTTGTTGAAATTGCCTCGAATCTACGCTGGTTTTTGAGGGTCATTGATTCTTCCTCGGATACTCCTCTGCTGTTGGGACAGAGAATGGGAAGTGATAAGGCGTTTGATACTCCTATTTACGAGATCGTCTGGGTACATGGCAAATACAGGGAAGGTAGGAAAATGAAGATTCCAGAGGGGCTTTCTATCTATGGCCTTACCATGGAAAGTTTAGGGGCCGGTGGGGGCAGGAGAATAATTGCCCTTGATAGCACTGACCATCTCTGTATCTATGAAGAAACGGACAAGCCCCTTGCAAAGATCCATGTTTTCGGTGGGAGTAATGAATTGCTCTGGAAGGGTGATGACGTCTTTGGGGGAAGCAACAACTACTTTGAAAAGACTATCACTGAGCGATACAATAAGAACGATAAATACACCTATCTAAATGTAAGAATTCTGACCCATGACATTAACAAAGATGGGAAAAAAGAGATTATTATCGTAAAGAATCTATCTTCTGTGGGGAGGATTTTCAAGAATTTGAGGCTTTTCACCTCCAGTGAGATATACAATCTCGAATGGGATGGTCTCGGTCTGGCGGAAAACTGGAGGACAAGGAAGATCAATGGGTATGCTGCTGACTATCAGCTCAAGGATATTGACAATGATGGGCAAGATGAAATTGTGCTGGCGCTTGTATTATCAGGCGGCAAAAGCGCCATTGTGGCTTATAAACTGAATGTTCAATAGTGGTTGACAATTTAATAAAATTATTGTAAATAATATTTCTGTTATTGAGGCGGTGTAGCTCAGACGGTTAGAGCATACGGCTCATATCCGTAGTGTCCGGGGTTCGATTCCCTGCACCGCCACCATTAAAGTGCAAAAGCCTGGCCCTTTGCCAGGTTTTTTTGTGTATTCGTATGAGATCCCTTGAAAGCGATGAATTGTTCCCTCTTTAAGATTATCAGAAAATGACCATCATGGATCTTTCATTACCGTTACAAAAAGACGAATTTCTTGAGCTAATCGTAGAAAAGCTCGGCAGTACCCCCCTTGATTTTTCCGAAAGGATGCAATTTATCAAGAAAAGCTGGCAGACTAACGAAGTTCACCAGGCTGCCGGGGTTCTACTTCCTTTACGTTTCAGGGAAAACCCATCAGATGGGCCAGAAGGAAGGGAATTTACTTTCCAGCTCATTAAACGTTCTCCAACTGTTGCGCAACCTGGAGACCTCAGTTGTCCCGGTGGCTTGCTGCACCGCTTCCTGGATCCCATTTTGAGACCATTTGTCACAAGCGGGTTGGTGCCAATTTTACAGGGTAACGCGCTAAAGTATGCCCGGAAAAGAGACGCCGAAACCTTCAGGGTAATGACCCTCTTCCTGACCAACGCCTCAAGGGAATCATGGGAAGAGATAAGACTCAGTCCCTGGAATGTCCTTTTTTTAGGTCCTCTGCCTACCTATTCCCTTACCCTCTACAGACGGACGATCTTCCCTCTCGTCGGATTTGTGAAGAATTCATGGCCGATTCGACTCAACCCAGAGGTTGACAGGGTTGTAGAAATTCCATTGAATGCGTTTTTCAAAGAAGGGAACTACGGACTTTTTTACCCCCTTGGGGCTTCCGATCAAGCAGAACCAGACCAGCAAGGGTCGTATTATCCATGCTTTATTTACAGGGATGATGAGGGCGGGGAAGAGATACTCTGGGGAGCGACCTTTAAGATTATCATCAGTTTTTTACAGATCGTTCTTGACTACAAACTTCCAGATATGCATGCAAAAAAGATGATAAAAATGCAGCGCCATCCCCGTTACCTGGAGATGATTAAAAACCGTTCAAGGGATCAACTCCACAGGAGTAAATGTAATGATGCTGCGACATAATTCTGTCCTACATAAGCCGGTTACCCGGAATGATGGGACGGACTATTATAAGGTAATGGATACTCCTCATATATTCCAGAAACGCTTGGGATGAGCAGTGCAGTGGTGCCGGACTCCAGATTGTATTCCGCAACCGCATTTAGCCACTTGCATATATGCTCAGGCAGGCTACCGTCCTTTCTGTATGATTCGATCTCATCGAATAACTGGTTGAGTGCTGATGGCTTGCACAAAAGTACAGGACAGCCGGCCGAACCAAAAGGTATTGACCTCGTTGCATTAATTAAAGCAGACTTGAGGAGTTCATCGAGTGGTTTTTCTAATATATTCCCCAATTTAAAGCTACTCTTATGTTTCGTCTCACAACACAAATATGCCGTGCCGTCTGGCCCAATGTTCAGCCAGAGGGTAGACGCAAGGCACTTACCGTACGCATTTGGACTGTACTTGTTCAAATCCCTAAAGCGTTGCCATGAGATAAATATATGCCTAGCCACCCCCTTTTCCTTGAACTGCTGTGCCGCTTTTTTGAGCATGTTAAAATCCGCATCCCCACCCTTGAAGTATGCGTTGTGAGGTTCTCCGCCGGGCCAGTACTTCACGGCAGGACGAATAGCCACGTAGTCGAATGGCCCTACTTTATGTAGCCACTTGCTCAACGTCACCGCAGATCTTTCAAGATTAGACAACGTTTTATCAGAAACCAAGAAAGATGCACCAATTCTGGTACTGAACCCGTTTCTTGCCCTTAGTCCGAGCAATTGCCTTGTGTTGTACTCCACGTCCTCCATCGCCTTCCTCTGATCCTTCCTAAGGCCATGAATAGCCATATAGTTCTCAACGGAGGAAACATCATCCAGTGAAATGCGGATCTCAGAAACACCCCGAGACATCAGATGGTAAGCACGTAAGTCATTCAACAATAAACCATTCGTGTATAAAGTCACCAGCATCTTGTGATGCCTACAGCGCTCTGCCACAGCTTCAACACAGTTGGACTCAAGTGGTTCTCCGCCTCCGGTAAGAACAACGAGTCGGACCCCACTCTCTGCTATCTTATCAACTATAGCCAAGGCTTTTTTCTCGTCTTTGAGAATTTCCCCGGTTCTGTCTTGTCGGTATGGACACCAAGAACAATTGTAGGGGCAGTAAAGCGAGGCATCAAATTCTGCGGCAACCGGGGCTAACTGGACGTAATTCCCTTTTTTGACGTTTTCTACGTTACCCGTAGTTGCCCAAAGATACGATAGGCCATAAACGGGTCTTTCGGCAGGCAACCATGCACCCGGGCTGAATGGGTCAGGTTTTAAGATAGGTGTTATGTCTTTCTCGGGAAGAGGGTATCCTACAGCTCCTGCGAGGACATCTCCTGATATCTCGTCGATTTTCTCTGCCTGAACAACTGCTATGATATTTGGCGAGTGTAAGGAAAACTTGGCAAGGTATGCAGGATCCAGTGCCACCTTTACGGTACCGAGCGTGGCGGATCCGTGGATACCCCAGCAAAGAAAGAAGAACTGTTGGTCAACTTTGAATCTCACGAGTAGTCCCCTGTCAATATTCTCCTGTGGCCGCTCATCCTGTGGAGAGTACAGTGTTTCGGATCCGAGAAAGGGAATGGGGATTTGATATTGTTTTCTTTTGAATTCAGGATTGTACAACAGTTCTATGCCCATCTTCTTGTGGTAACAGCGATAAAACCAACTTGAAACGGGATTGCCACCAATCCAAGGATCGTCCACGACTTGGTTGGTGGTAGGGTCGAGTTTTGGACCACACACAAGTATAATTATACCATCTCTTGGCACGGGATGGTCTGCATTGAAGAGTTCGGACACCTCTTTTCTTTGGCAGTCGAATCCTAATTTTACCAAGTTTCGTTGCAGGAGTTCAACTGTTTTGGCATCTTCATCTGATAAATAGTAGCCAATTTTTTCTGTCCTATCCACTCTCGGATTCGGATAGGTCGGATAAAAAATGTAGGCTTTCTTCGATCTTCCTTCTGGTACTCCCCAGAATTGTGACAGAATTCTCCGATGCCTCCAGTCTCGGAGGAACAGATATATTTTCTTGCCAAAGAAAAGGAGATTCGCGGTAACGCTTATTAATAGCATTATGATTATCTCTTTAAATTCCACGATAACTTCCCCCGCTCAACATGGCCAAGCGGCCAGTCTCATCCGATTATGTTTACAAGTTAAGAGTTTCACGGCACGTGGGCTTTGGTGATGTATGTTCGATTAACATCTTTGGTCTTATCCTCATTAACTGGGAATAGTTTCCTTCTTTGACGTTTTTTACGTTATCCGTAGTTGCCCAAAGATACGAAAGGCCATAAACGGGTCTTTCGGTAGACAACCATTTCCCCGGGCTAAATGGGGCCGGTTTTTCGATATACAAGTATGGCCTCATTAGGAAAATGAAGAGGGTATCCTACCGCTTTTACTTGGACATTCCCTGACGTGATTTTTTCCGCCTCAACAACCGCCATGATGTCTGGCTGGTCTAAAGGAAACGTAGCGAGGTGTGCAGGATTTAGTGCCACCTTTGCGGTACCGAGCGTGGCGGATCCGTGGATACCCCAGCAGAGAAAGAAGAACTGTTCGCCAACTTTGAATCTCACGAGTAGTCCCCTGTCAATATTCTTCTGTGGCTGCTCATCCTGTGGGGAGTACAGTATCTTGAATCCGGGGAATGGAATAGGAATGTGATATTGTTTATGTTTGTTACAATCGTGTAACAGATTCATGCCCATCGCCTTATGGTAAAGCTGATAAAACCAACTCGAAACGGGATTGCCGCCAATACTCGGATCGTTTACGACTTGGTTGGTGGTAGGGTCGAGTTTTGGACCACATACAAGTATAATTATACCATCAGTCGGGAAATTATGGTCTGTATCGAAGTGCTGGACCGGCTTTTCTGAGCAGGCGAATCCCCATTTACTCAAGTTTTGTTTCAGGAAATCAACTGCTTCCTTATCTTCAAGTGATATATAGTTGTCACTCTCCCCTATCCTGTCCACTCTCTCAATCGGATAGGTCGGGTAGAAAATGTAGGCTTTCTTCAATTTTCCTTTTGGTACCTTCCAGAATTGTAACAGAATTCTCCGAGGCCTCCAGTCTCGGAGGAACAGCTTTTTTGTCTTGTCACTGGAAATGAGTTTAGCGATAAAGCTTATTACTATTATGAATGCTCTTATGAATATCGAATTATCTTCCACGACAACCCCCGCTCAACATGGCCAAGCGGCCAATCTCACTCGAGCGTATCTATGAGTCAAAAGTTTTTTACGGCACGGCGGCTTTGGTGATGTATGTTCGATTAACATCTTTGGTGTTATCCTTAATAATCCTTAATCCTTTAATGCTTCCGGAATTGTGACTGAAGGGAATGTTTGAAGTATTTCACGAACCCTTCTCTTAATCTCTTGCTTCAACTGTTCAGAGTCTGCTTCAACCCGCACGGTTAAATATGGATTAGTATTAGATGCTCTTATCAATGCCCATCCATTTGAAAAATTTATTCTAATACCGTCAATTGTAACTGAATCGGGATATTGAGATAAGAAAAAAGAACTTACACTGTCAACAACTTGAAACTTATCTTCATCAGGACAGTCTACTTTGATCTCCTGAGTTATAAAGTAATGTCGCAGACCGATAAAATGATCCGACAGCCGTTTATCATCCTTGCTAAGAATATCCAGTATGCGAAGTGATGCTTGAATGCCATCGTCATAGACAAAGGAATCTTCTCCAAAAAACATATGGCCGCTAATCTCTCCTCCAAACAAGATGTTTTCCTCGCGCATTTTTTTCTTTATGAGAGAATGCCCGGTCTTATAGAGAAATGGGATACCACCATGAGCTTTTATATCATCATAAACATTTTTGGAGCACTTGACGTCAAAGAGCACCCTTTCACCGGGGTGTCGCTGAAGAAAGTCTCTGGCCAGCAGAATAAGGATGAAGTCGCTTTCATAATGTTGTTCTTTTTCATCAACGATTCCTATCCTATCACCATCGCCATCATAAGCTAAACCGATATCCGCCTCGTTCTCTTTAACTTTATTTTTGAGATCTCGCAAGTTTTCTTCCATTTCCGGATCAGGTAAATGATGAGGGAAAGTACCGTCAGATTCGCAATAAAGTTCAATAACGTCACATCCTATTTCTCGCAGCAGTTGTGGAGCGTAAATGCCTGCTATTCCATTACCTGCATCCACAACAACCTTAATTTTTTTTCGGAGGTTGACCTTGCTCTTGAGAAAATCATAATATTCGGTCTTTATTTCCTTCTGCTCGATCTTTCCTTTGCCCTGAATAAAGGTCTCTTCTTCAACTATTTGCTTAATCACCTGAATTTCTTCTTCTGCAACGGGTGATGCGTCTCTTTTAGTCATCTTAAAACCATTATATTCTATTGGATTATGGCTGCCTGTAACATTAACACCACCATGAAGTTTCCATTTAGCAACGGCAAAATAAAGCATTGGAGAGAGACTGAGTCCGATGTCAATGATATTACAACCTGTAGATAGTAATCCGTTAATAAATGCTTCCTGTAAATATTCAGAACTCAAACGGTTATCTTTCCCAATTGCTATCTCATTCCCTTCAATTTTCTGTATATATGTCCCAAATGCTTTTCCTATCAACAATGCAATGTCTGGGGTTAAGTCAGTTCCTACCTTGCCACGGATATCATAGGCTCTAAATATAAGAGGATTAAGAAAAGGCTTCATCAATAACATCTCCTCGTGAGTTTTATTACTCATAATATTATTCGGCAAAAAAATCAATAGTCCTTTGATTATTCGTTACCGATCAGGGGGAAATACTCTGAGGAGATGAGCGGTCACCTGTCCTTTGCTGATAGATACTTCGGTTACGACGATGCTATATATGCCGCTATAAGGCTGCTCGAAATCCTCTCCATGTCCGGTCAAAAGATCAGCGAAATTCTCTCCGATGTTCCACGGACCTTTACAACTCCTGAAATCAGGGTGGACTGCCCCGATCATATTAAATTTCAAGTAGTTGAAGAGGTCAAAGCCCACTTCAAAAAAGACTACAAAATCATTGATATTGATGGTGTGCGCATTCCCTTTGAGGATGGCTGGGGGTTGTTACGGCCATCTAATACCCAACCCGTCGTCGTCCTTCGTTTTGAGGCAACCACAGAGGAACGTCTCCATGTCATAAGGACGATGATCGAAGAGGCGCTAAACAATATTATGAAAAGGTATTTGTAGTAAGACATGGGGGTCAGCCAGGAAGACATGGAAGACATGGGGGGGACATGGGCAGAGGGGGACATGGGTGGGACATGGTGGGACATGGGGGTCAGCCATTGACAAGGGACAGATATTGGGATAATATACCTGCATATTCCTCTACACAATAGGAGGTTCTTATGGCACGACCGTTGCGCATCGAATATGAAGGGGCTTTCCACCACATCACGGCACGTGGCAATGAGCGGAAAAGGATTTTTCTCTCTAACAGGACTTTCAGAGATATTCGGCCATTTAGTCTTATTTCGCTGAATAATTAAATAGTTACACCTGGTTACCGCGTAGAACCTATCTGTATCTCCCCCAATATCCCCGTCTAATTCCCAATTTTATTGGCTTTTCGTGACTTTTTTTGCTTGACATGTAGAACCTATATGCTATGATCCCTTCATGCCTCATCTCTATAAGAAAACCTTCAAGGGTAGAACCTACTGGTACGCACGAGAGGTCCACCGCGTTGACGGAAAGGTCCAGCTCAAGTGGCAGAAGTACCTCGGCACGATTGAGACTATCCTCGCAAAGCTCGAAGAATCCAAGGCCTCTGGAAAACCCGTCAAGCTGATAACCGAGTCTTTCGGCGCTCTCTTCCTGGCCCATGCCCTTGAACAGGAACTGGATACCATCGGCATCATCGATACCGTTGTGCCCAGAGCCCTCAGAGAAAAAGGCCCAACCGTGGGTGAGTACTTCTTCTACGCCTGGGCAAATCGCATGATCGCTCCCAAAAGCAAACGCGCTCTGGAAGACTGGTACCACAAAACCGCCATCCAGCATATCCGTCCCGTTGACCTCAAGGAGCTCACTTCAGAGCGGTATTGGGAAAAATGGAACCGGGTTTCCAAAAAGCAGATAGAAGAGATCGGTAAACGGATTCTTGCAGAACTTTGGAGCCAACGCCAACAAGCCCCGGAAACACTCCTTTTTGATACCACCAATTACTTTACCTATATGGCCTCCAAAACCGAATCTGAGCTGGCGGTGAGGGGCCACAATAAAGCGGGGAAGCATCATCTCCGCCAGGTGGGCGTGGGACTCTTGGTAGACCGGGCCACCTCTCTCCCCCTCTACTACACGCCCTATCCTGGGAATCTTCACGACTCAAAGCTCTTCCGCCGGATCATCGATGAAATCTTCGGGGTGATCCTGGGCTTTGCAGACGGAAGTAAAGAGCTTACCGTGGTCTTTGATAAAGACATGAACTCAGATGATAACCTGGCTCTTATCGATGAAAATCGCCAGGTCCACTTCATCACCACCTATTCCACCTACTTCGCCGAGGATCTGGCAAGCCTCGATCCTAAGCATTTTGAGGTCCTGGATACCCCCAAGAATCGTAGCCTGCTCATCGATGAGTGCCACACCGACCTGCTCAAAGCCTATCGCACCAACCTTAACCTGTGGGGGCGCGAACGGACGGTGGTTCTCACATTTAACCCCGTCACCAAACGGAAAAAGATGTACGATTTTATCAAGAAAATGGAGCGGCTTCGGGTGGAGCTGCTCGAATACCGCAGGAAATACCGGGAAAAAGAACCCCATTGGCGAAGCCCCAAGACCATCATCAACCGCTACCGCAACCTATGCGAAGACCTCCATATCAGCCACAGGTATTACCGGCTTGGGTTCACGGAACAGAACATGAGTTTCCGCAAAGATGCTTCAGAGGTGAGCGCTGCCCAGGCCATAATGGGCAAGCATCTCATTGTCACGGATAATCATGACTGGAGCACTGAGCAGATTGTCATCGCCTCCCTGGACCGCGCCCGCATAGAGCAACAGTTCCGAACAAGCAAAGCCTGTTGTCATGTGAGAGTCAACCCCATTTTTCACTGGACCGACAGCAATATCCGCTGCCATCTGCTCACCTGCGTTGTAGCCCTCACCTGCCTGCGGCTTCTAGAGCTCAAACTTGGCGGGGAACACAGCGCCAAAACCATCATGGAGGAGATGTCCCATCTGAACAGTGTCCTCTCCTGGCGCAAGGGGGCCGCAACCCCTGAATTCCAAATTGAAGACCCTAATGAGCTGCAATCTCAAATACTGGCTGCCCTCGGTTATCGGATAGAGAACGGTTCGGTTCTACAACTTCAGGCTTAATTTATTGAATAATTACAGCCTATTGAGACCTATTTGCCTAATCAACTCTGAAAGTCCTGTTTTAATGCTAAAATGGAACTATGGCCTGCAAGCTATACTAAATTAACAATGCCCTCTTTTCCATTTCCCAGAAGTTTCAGGAAATCACCAGCATTGTTGCCCCCGGTAACTATCAGAATATCGTCTATCCCTGCATTGACGAGGGCCTGAATGGGGTAGTATATCATAGGCTTATCATGAACTGGTAAAAGATGTTTATTTGTAACCTTTGTTAATGGGTGCAATCGGGGTCCCAGCCAACCGGCCAATACAATGCCTTTTATATCTCTTTACCAACTTGCTTATTTGGTTCTTTGATATTTCCCAGATATTCAAGAAAGAATACAAGGAATACGCCTGCAAATAGGGATACAACGCCGGCGATCATTA
>JASEGZ010000038.1:2805-21127 GCA_030018935.1 Syntrophales bacterium | reverse complement strand
AAACTAAATGATGCATAATCGTCAAAAGATTTTGAGCCCTTGTGAAGTCAATTTTTAAAGGTCTCATTATAAAGCTAAGGTTTGGTAGTAGTGAGAATCTTTTTATTGGTCACAGACGGGTCCGGCTGGTCTCGGCAAACCTGCCTGGAACAGGGCGCTTTTTAAAGAGACATTCGGAAGAATGTCCTGGAGATACCGGGTAACATCGAGAAGTTTTTGCATGTTGATCCCCGTTTCCAGGCCCATCTCATTAAACATAAAGACCATGTCTTCGGTGGCTACATTTCCCGAGGCCCCCGGTGCAAAAGGACATCCACCCAACCCGCCCAGGGAAGATTCAAAAGACCGTATTCCCGTTTCATAGGTCTTAAGGGTATTGACCAGACCGAGGCCTCTCGTATTGTGAAGATGTACACCGAAATGAATCTCCGGGAAGTTCTCCATACATGTACTGGTGATCTGTTCGGCCTGTCTGGGATTGCCAAAGCCGACAGTATCACAAAGGGTCACTCTCCTGATCCCGATCGCTGCCATTGCCTCTACATACCGGAGGATATCCTCTATTTTTACATGCAATTCAAAAGGACACCCAAAGACTGTAGCCAGAGCAACAGAGATATCCACATCAGGATATAGTTCTCTTTTTACAGTTTTCAGCGATTCGATGGATTCCTCGGGAGTTTGTCCCACATTATGAAGATTGTGCGATCGGCTGACGGAAAAGAAAAAAACAAGGTTTCTAATCCCGCTTTCGAGGGCATCCCGCGCACCTTGAAGATTGGGAACCATGGCGGTCAAGGTGGTGCCTTCAAGATCAAGGACACCAGCGATTACCTCTCTAATATCTCTAAACTGGGGGATCACTTTCGGATGGACAAATGCTCCCACTTGAATCTCCCTGATTCCGCAGGCGGCCAACTGTCTGATAAGGGAAATCTTTTCCCCCGTGTCAACATGTACGCTTAGATTTTGCAAACCATCCCTGGGACCAACTTCAACGATTTCAACCCCTTCCTCAGGTATCATGCGCTATCTTCCCTCTATGCAAAAGGATCTGGTCACCTTTTTCACAAAATAGGGGGTAGCGATACTCGCTAACCCCCTTGATTTTCTTTGGTGAGCCCTGCCGGGATCGAACCGGCAACCTACTGATTAAGAGTCAGTTGCTCTACCTGCTGAGCTAAGGGCCCACAGATTCCCTTTATGTATGTTTCAACCCTTATATCTGGCACGCCCGGTAGGATTTGAACCTACGACCAACAGATTCGAAGTCTGCCACTCTATCCATCTGAGCTACGGGCGCATCGCATCTTAATTCTCATAGACAACTCAATTGTTAGGTGAGTGAAGGGACTCGAACCCTCAGCCTCCGGGGCCACAACCCGGCACTCTGACCACTTGAGCTACACCCACCATTTATGCTTGGCGCGCCTGCAGGGATTCGAACCCGGGACCTACGGATTAGAAGTCCGTTGCTCTATCCAGCTGAGCTACAGGCGCATCATACGATCACGCCTACTCGACATACAAACAAGGAACAAATTTCAATATTGGCTTAATAAAAAGAGCGATATATATTGTATCTCAATGAGATTTGTAGCTGCAACCTTGGGAGTTGCAGACTTCCCTTAGTATTTTTTCTGTTTTCGCTGATAGCCGAACGCTTACCATTTTGTTGATTAATATCTCCTTTAATATATTTTGTCAAGATTAAACCCGGCTATAAAAGTGAACATCTGACCAGAGATTAGATATATCCGGAACACTACATAACAAGCCAGCAATCCCCAGAAAAAATAGTGGAAATTTTGCGCAAATTGTATTAAGCAAATAAACCTTAAGGAAGTATTACCCTAAAGGTATCAAGAGGTGTTTATGAGATTAGACATGGCAAAAACCGGTAGTGGACTCGTTTATGAAATACGTAATATCGTCTCCGTGGCCGACAGGCTGAAAGAATACGGGGTGGAAGTAACCTGGGAAAATATCGGCGATCCGATACAAAAAGGAGAGAAAATCCCCGACTGGATGAAGGCAGTCCTGTCCGATATTTTAAAAAACGATGATCTCTCCTATGCCTATTCCCCTACCAAAGGGATAGAAGAAACCCGAGAGTTTCTCGCCGAGCGCGTTAACAAAAGGGGGAAAGTACAGATAACCACTGAAGACATCATTTTTTTCAACGGTCTCGGTGATGCAATTGCCCGGGCATACAGTTCCATCCGGGTGGATGCACGGATCATCATGCCGGAGCCAACCTATTCGACCCACTTACTGGCGGAGGTGCTCCATGCCTCCTTTCCTCCCAATACCTACCGGATGAACCCCTATAACAACTGGCACCCGGATATTGGCGAACTGGAGCGGAAGGTGAGAAGCCATAGAGCAATTGTCGGTATTCTGGTCATCAATCCTGACAATCCCACGGGATTTGTCTATCCAGAGGAGACCCTCAGGCAGATTGTGGAGATCGCCAGGAAATATGACCTCTTCCTTATTTTTGATGAAACATACCACCATATCGTATACAATGGAAAGAGAACCGTTCCCCTTTCAGACATAGTCGCCGATGTGCCCGGCATCAGCATGAAGGGAATCTCCAAGGAATTTCCCTGGCCCGGTGCCCGATGCGGGTGGATGGAGGTGTATAATGCCGATAAAGACGAGGTATTTGGCCGTTACATTGATGCTATTTTGAATCAGAAGATGTCGGAGGTTTGCTCCACAACACTGCCACAGATCGCGATTCCTAAAATCTTCACCCATCCGGAGTATCAGAAATATCTGGATGAGCGCGTCCGTCATTATGAAAAGCTTTCCAACACTGCCTTTAATATTCTCAAGGATGTGCCCTATATTATCGTTAACAGGAGCAACGGCGCTTTCTACATGACAGCAGTCTTTAACGAAGCGGTCCTCGATAACAGTCAGACGTTACCGATAGAACAGCCCAGTATTAAACAATATATCGAAGAGCTGGTGAGTGAAAATGTCTTGTTTGATAAACGTTTTGTCTATTATCTCTTAGGTTCCACGGGTATCTGCGTCATACCCCTGACGTCCTTTTTTACATCCATGGCCGGTTTCAGGATGACCCTGCTGGATAGAGACGAAGGCAGATTTGAATCTGTCGTGAAAACGATTGCGGAAAAGATCGTTCAGTATATAGATTCCTCAAAATAGAGCTCTGGATACAGGCGATAGGTTCTTACCGATCATTTTCCCCCGCACATTGGTCACTTGATCAAGCGCCGGTGCATTCTGTTAATCGCCAGAGGGAAAAAGATAAGACAAACGATGACAAAATAGCCGAGTGTCCACAACATCTCCATATCGAGTAGTCCTAAGCTGAAGGACCTGGTCAGCTTGACAAGATGCGTCAGGGGGAGGAAAACGGCCAGATGCTGGGCCCAGAGGGGAAGATTCTTCATGGGAAAGAATGTCCCGCTGAAGAGAAACATAGGGGTAATGAAGAGAAATATCGGCAAGTTGAATTGTTCGATCCGTGGAACAATGCCGGTAAAGAACATGCCGATCGAGCCAAAGGCAATCCCACCGATAAAGGCCAGGGGGATGACGAGTAGGCCATGGGGATAACGGATAAGACCGAATAAACTGATCACCACGAGCATGATTACAGTGGCAATAACCGCTTTGGTAGCTCCCCAGACGATCTCTCCGGTAATAATCTCTTCGAGAGTGAGCGGCGTTGCCATCATGGCATCGAACGTCTTTTGATAGTACATGCGCACAAATGAACTGTAGGTGTTCTCGAAGAAGGCGGTGTTCATGATGTTGATGGCAATCAATGCGGGGGCAAGAAAATGGGGATAAGATATTTCGCAGCCCTGATAATAGATCTTCCCCACCATGATGGAGAAGCCAACACCAAAGGCAAGGAGATAGAAAAGCGGTTCCAGCATGGGGGTAAGGAAACTGATCTTCCAGTTCTGCTGGTATACGGTTAAGTTCCTCTGCCAGACCCGTATGAAACGTCTTGAAATGCTGACCGCTACGGTCTTTGTCATTCCCTTAGTTCTCTGCCGGTTAACCTTAAGAAGACATCTTCGAGAGTTGCCATACGCATGATACAACCTTCCTTACAGTAGTTATTGCTTATTTCGTTGTACAGGCTATCACCGCCTTCAAAGTAAATGATCAGACGATGGCCTATGTCTTCGTGCTGCAGGTTCAGGGATTGAAGATACGTCCGCAGGGCCGGATGCGGTTCATTAACTTCAATAATTCCCTGACCAACGTATTTTCGGATAAGGTCCGAAGGCTTCCCCTGCACCAGGATACGGCCCCGATCCATGATTAACAGCCGATCACACAGTCGAGAGGCCTCGTCCATATAATGGGTGGTCAAGAGGATCGTGAGACCCTCAGTCCTTAACTGTTCGAGCCTCTCCCAGACCTGGTGGCGGGATTGGGGATCCAGGCCGGTAGTGGGCTCGTCGAGGATCAGGAGTTCCGGCTGATTGATAAGCGCTCGGGCCAGAACCAGCCGCCGCATCATCCCTCCTGACAATTCGATAGCCTTGGTTTCTTTACGGTGATCGAGGGCCATAAACCGGAGGAGACTCCGGGCCCTCTCACGGGCTACCTTCGAGGGAATATTAAAATAGCGGGCAAAAACCTCCAGATTTTGCAGGACGGTAAGGTCAGGATCAAGGTTGTTTTCCTGCTGGCAGACGCCAATACGGGCTTTACTGGCACGCATATTTTGTGAGATGTCGAGGCCGAAAACCTTAAGACCGCCGTCTGTCATGGGTGAAAAGCCATAGACCATGCGGATGGTGGATGTCTTTCCCGCCCCGTTAGGCCCCAGTATCCCGAAGCATTCTCCCGGAGACACCTCGAAAGAAACATCATCAACGGCCACCAGATCACCGAATACCTTCCTCAGATGTACCGCTTCAATAATGGGTTCCACAATTAAAGAGTACCGAATATCCTCTCGAGGGGCCAATAACAATCCCGATCGGGATGGGAAAAATCCTTAATTTTGCCGATCAATCCTCCAACTTTTATCCCGGAGAACCTCTCAATGGCTTCCATATTTTCCTGGATCATATCTTCCGCTGTATCCTCTTTTGTAGAGTTGATAAAAACAATACCTGCCGGTCTTATCCTTCTTCTCCTCAAAGCCTCGATGGTGAGAAGAGTATGATTGATTGTTCCTAATCCGGGTCGGGCGGCAATAATCGGTCTGGCACCCGTTATTCTGATTGTATCTACCATCAATATTTTTTCGCTAACCGGCACAAGCAGCCCGCCGGCAGCCTCCAGAATGACCGGGGAGTGCAACAAACTCCTCTCATCCACAACTCTCCGTATTAGCCTGATATCTATTTCCCTTCCCTCATCCCGGGCGGCAAAAAAGGGAGCTTTGGGATTCTTGAAACAGTAAATGACAGATTCGGCCGGGTCTTTCCCCTTTAAGGGCTGTACATGCCTGTAAATAAAGGTGGCGTCACTATTAACATCCCGGGGATCTTTGCATCCGGTCTGGATAGGCTTGAGGTAAAAGGGGGAGTAACCTCGTGAGTAGAAAAACTGCATCAGTAAAAGGGATAATACAGTCTTTCCCACTCCCGTATCGGTTCCGATAACAAAAAGATTTTCTATCTGTCGAGGCAAACTTCTAAAGATAAGGGAGAGTGCCTATATTTCCCTGTTTCAAGGCAGGAGAATATAAGGCACCATCTGGTAAGTCCAAAACCTTGATACTTTGCGCGCAAACGTTCAGCCGTCAGCAATCAGCAACCCCTGGTGTCTTTCTGTTTTCGCTGATAGCTAAATGCTTACCTTATTATTTACAGGGCTTATTCACAGATCAGTCTAACACAATCATGACCCGGCATTTTTTCATGAAGGACAAATTATCCGTCGCGGCCCTGATATTTGTGGCATCGGCATTGCTGATGACGATGTCGGAACGTCCCGGGCCCTCTATCTTTAATCCCTTCACCGTGACGGGATTGTTCGTAACCCGTGGATTGCTCTGGGCTGCCGTTAGATCCCGGGCGTAACCACTTATCCCCTGTTGAACCGCATATTCACGATCCACCTGCATAGAACCATAAACTTCCTTGCCATCTTCATCAATGATCTTAGGAGACATGGCCGGCCGCGCCTGGATGCCGCGGGCATCTATCACCATTCCTGTATAGACAATGGCTGCCGGAGATGGGGTTTCAGGAGCAGTAACCTGTGGTACCGCAGGAGGTTTTACAGCAGGTGCCACCGGTGGAACTATCTCTGGTCTCCGCTCCATGATTCTGGAAAGGACCGCTCTTGAAAAATCACCATAAATGGGCATCCTCACGGTGACTTCCACCGTTCCATCAGAAAGGTAATCCTGATTAACAACCTGTGCCCCTTTAACCAGGCCTTCAATCTGTGATCTTATGATATCACTCTCCACCACAAAATCTTTGACCAGTGTCTCGGAATTTATCTGTACACCCTTTATAATCTCAAGTAAATTCCGGTAGGCGTCCATCTTCGCGGCTCTTAAGGCCATGGGACGCACCTGAGGAGTTCCGATCAATTTTTGCGGGGGAGCTCCTATCCCTATCGCCTCGATATACCCGGCAGACCAATTGATGCTACCCTTATCGCCCATTTTTTGAACTATTTCCGTCCACTCTGACATGCTCACCTTCTCCTCACAGAAACCGATCCCTGCAAGAAGGAAAAACACGCCCATCATAATCCCCACTGCAATCGTAAGCTTTAACTTCATAATAACCCTCCTTTAATAGTTATGGTAACTTATTTCTAAAACTTCCCTGAGAATGAAACGCCGTTAAGATAACAAAATTACGTAAAAGTCTCAACATAGAAATGACACCTCTGGTATATTTCCAGAGCACCTACGTTATTTCGGCTCTGTAAATGCCTTCTCATCCGGAGACTCTAACCAGGGTTTGATGTTGATATTTTCTCCCCAGATCAACTTTTGATCAGGCGGGTTACTACCCCACCAGTTGTACCGAGCGTCAATATAAATGGAGGAGAAAGTCTGGACAGCTACCATATTATCGGCAAAATTATTGTACTTGATTGAGGGATTCGACATACCAACACACTTGATCCCCCCCTCCCCCAGGTTACGGGTAAAGGTACTGTAAGATATCTTAGGTGCCGCATCATGGCGACAGTAAATACCGCTCTGGGCATTGTATGCTATGTGACAGAAGGAGATTTCCGGTGCACCGTAATAGATATCAAATGCCGTAGTAGCATTTTTCACCACACAATAGTTAAAAAAACTATTAACTCTGGTGAGCTTTGTCAATCTAATGGCATTGGTGTAAAAACCGGGTGAAGGAGTTGCCCCCGATGCTGTAAAAAGGATAGGATGATCCCTTATTCCCCTGGCGACGACACCACCATCTCCCACAATAATGGATGTATTCTGGTCATACATGATTGTCACCCCCGGCTCGATGTACAGGGTGGCACCGCCATCAATGACAACATCCTTTGCTACCCGGTAGGGACTATTGGATAAAATGAGAAAGGCATCCGTCTTTATCGGACTACCAAGGACCTGGGGAAGGATAGGGAGTTCGAGAGGCTTTCCCTCTGGATAAGCCGCATTCAAGACCGATTTAATATTGATCCTCCCCTGAATTCTGGACAGGATGACAAGGCCTTCGGTACTTCCCCACCAGTTGTTCAGGGCATTTATCGCCTCCCCGGTCATTTCTCCCACCATATCAAAGGGCCTATTGCCGGTGATATTATTCTCTTTGATGGTGGCCTGGCAGCTCTTACCAACAATACCTGACCCTCGGTTCTGCACAATCATGTTGTGCTGGATCACCGGGGCAGCGGCCTGAATCACGATTCCCTCCTTCGCATTATCCTGGATCCTGTTTTCCTTCAACGTCGGTTGAGCACCGCCTGTAATCTGCACCGCCGTATCTCTGTTCTTATGGATCGTGTTCTTTACCACCTGAGGTCTGGAAAATGCGCCCAAAATCCTGATGGCAACATCATTGTCGGCAAGTTCGCAGGCCTCGATCAATGGTGAGGATGACTGGCAGGTGATCCCTGTCTTCGCATTCCTGATCCGGCAAAACTTCAGAAGATTCTCTTTCTCCTTGACGTTATTAAAAACAATCCCTTCCCATCTTTTGCCTTCTTGTCCGGTATCAAACAGAATGAGATGGTCACCATCTCCCCGGACTATGAGCTGTCCTTCAATAACCAGGGGACTACCTTTCGACCGTATCTCTGTCCCGGCCTCAACCGTAAGCCGGGCTTTATCCTTCACAAAAACGGTATCTTCGATGACATAGGGACTGGCACCGGAATACCAGGTGGTATCGGTTTCAATCGCCCCTGATACGGGGGTTGGCCCTCCCGCCACAGGTATTCCGACCACCGCTTCCGTCTTTTCGCTTTCATTACCAGCCCTGTCTATGGCTGTGACCTGATAGTAATACTCTCGAAAATTGACCAATCCCCCATCGCGCAGTTCATTAAATTCCGTTTTGGCAATTTCCTGAAAACCGGAGAGAGGGGTTGTACTGCGGTAAACATGGTAGCCCGCCAGATCGGAAGCGGCAGACTTATCCCAACTAAGCAGCACAAGGGCATTTCGCCCCACACCGGTAAGATCTTTCACTTTTTCAGGGGGTGTGGTATCAATGGTCACCGTCCCGATGGCATCAACCCACTGGGAGGTATTGCCGGAATCATCCGTGAGATAGCCGGTAATAATAGCGCCTGTCACATTATCACCCGGCACGACCCTGTAAACGCCCAGATAGCCACCTGGTTCAACTTCCTGCATGACGATATGTTTCTTGTATTCACCGATATCAAAGTGTGCCTGCATCTTGGGCGTACCCTGGATCACCACCTTAATCTCATCGCCTGCCTTTCTGGGGAGACCCTTCGTATCCTGGGTAAGAAGGGTAATGACCGGTGGTCGGAGGGCCTCGGCAATGGCCGGCACCGGAATTGTCTTGACCATATCCCTGAACAGATCGTCACAGGCTCTCAGCAACTGAACATCCCGCATATTCATGGAAGTGGCAATAACCGTGGCAATAAGACCGACAGGGGTTGTCGAGATACCACCCTCATGCAACCGCACCGTGTGCTTGCCACTCCAGAGAAAATTCCCCATTCTCGTATCATACATCTTGATCTCGGCCCCCACCGATACCTGAGAATATACCACGGCAAACAACTTATCGAAATTAGATATCTCGCCAAAAACCACGGCATCCACATCAAGGATTTTGCCGAGTTCCTGTGGTGACGTTTTGTTAATGACTTCCGGGTCGGCAAGACCAGCCTTTTTTAACAGGTTATCCACACGGTAGAGCTCCATATCCTTAAAGGGCAGAGAACTGAAGTGATTATAGAATCCCCTCCGAACCGTATCAAAGCCCTCCTTGCTCCGGGATTGATCAAAAAAGGGGAGGACAGCTACCGTCCGAGGCTTGTGTTTTTCCATGTAGGGATCAACCTTATACGTCCCTTTGAAAAAAGTGATAATCTCAGGAGCGATGACGGTCTTTTTTGTGGCCACCACGCAACCCTGGCTCGCGATGAGCAGAGACAGTAAGACACTTACAAAAATGACGCTTCCCTTTTTCACATTGAAACCCGGAAGCAGATTTATTGTGTCCATTTTTTTTACCCCCTATATAAAAGTTTTAACCGCCAGGAGGGCATCTCCACCACTTTTTATGATCTCTCCATGACCGGGATAGATCACTTTCGGCCCAATGGTACCACAGAGATCATGATAGGTTCTTGTAATGACTTCTCTGCTCCAGTGAAACCTATTTAACTTCCCACGGCCGTTTCTCTCCATGTTCAGGATCAGATCACCGCAGATCAGCTCTCCTGACGATTCACTGTAAAACGAAACGGATTCTTCCGTATGGCCGGGGGTCTCGATGACCTCCCAGTCATCAAAGCCGAGCTTGTACCTTGGACACTTCCCCTCACCGAAATAACTGATTTTACTGTGTTCATAGGGCAGGTTCACCATCTTCCTCAGTCCAGGAAGGGGGATACCGGAGAGACTCTCAAACTTCAGATGAGAAAACCTCCTGATGTAACGGGTACTGACTAAAGATGCAGGCACAAGACCAACGAACCAGTTCTTGATAGGGGACATCTTCCTCGTTCCCGTCAAGTAACCTTCCACAAAACGATGGAACAGAACCCTTGTCTCAGGTGAGCACTGGCGAAGAAAATGGCCGATCCCCCCGATATGATCAATGTGAAAATGGGTAGCCGCAATATATCGCACATCGTGGGCCATCATACCTGCGGTATCATGGATATACGCTGCCACATCTTCCGCCGTCCCGATACTGCCTACATCAACCACCATCAGGCCGTCTTCACCGGAGATGATATACGACCTTGCAAAACCACAATTTAAGACAGGATGAACCATGCAAATTCACCGGTTTACTATCATCGCTCACGTTCTCTGATATTGATTGGCTGACCCCTGACCCCTGATTCCTGACCCCTGATTATTATCATTTATCACGTTCTTTGATATTGATTGGAGCACCTGGAATATCTTCAACCAGAAAGTCTTTGTAATTTTTAGGCGATAATTTTATAAACTTATAAGGTATAGCAACGGGTTCCCGTCCCGTGGCGAGGGCACGATAGGTAAGAATCCACACCGCCCCCGTTGTTGTATCAACGAGGTAGGCATTGTCATCGTTGCCGGGAACAACCTGATATGTCCCAGTTTCACCTGCAAGAGACAAGGGGCAAGAGACAAGAGGCAAGAGACAAGAGGCAAGAGCCCATAACCCATAGCCCATAGCCCAATATAGGGTTCGTCCTACGATATATTTCCTCCCCATACCTCTCTTAAGGAAGAAAGCTGATTTAAAACTTAAGCCAACCGACTGCCCAAAGATCATGATAAAAACCTCCTGAGTTTTAAAAATAAAGTTTGCATGCACTGAACAACACCCATCTATTTTCCGATGATGGTTACTTCTTCACTGGGTTCACTCTCCAGACCATCCTTATCCACAGAGGTGATGACATACGTCTTTTTCTTTCCTTTCGGTAAGCCTCCCCCCTTAAAATTTGTTTCTGTAACGGTGGCAATTTTTTCGCTACCGAAAAATCGCTTCTCGTAAACATTATAATGCAAAATATCAGGTTCGTTCCCTGGTTTCCAGTGGAGTTTAACCCTCCCCTTACGTAAATCACCGGTGAACCCTTCAGGACTTTTGGGTCTTGGTTTGGTCTGAATACTGATGGTTTCTGAAAAATCGCTGAGCAATCCATCCCTGTCTTCGGCCTGGATACGGTAACGATAGGTATATCCATCTTTGAGCTCTTTATCAATGTACGTAGTTTCGCCATGAACATCTGCAATTTTGGTAAATTCTTCTCCCTCAGAACCAGCACGCCAAACATGATAAACGGCAATATCATTTTCCGGGTTTGGTAACCAGATAAGGGGCGCCTCCTTGACCTTCAATTCTTCTCCCTTAAGTCCGAGGGGTTTCGTCGGTCTGGGTTTTGTTGTAGCAAAGGCTACCTTAGACAGATCGCTCTCCAGATCTACCCTGTTGAAGGATGTTATTGTGTAATAATAGGTAGTGTCATCATCGAGCTTTTCACTGCCTCCACCGCCGTGGGTAAATTTATTGGTCGTTCGTCCCTTTAATTTTTCGAGCAATAAATATTTACCCACCTTTTCCCTGGACCAGTAAATGTTGTAACCCTCAACATCCTCCTCGGAGCTCGCCGTCCATGTAAGTTCCACTTTTTTTACCAGGCCACTTATAGCTTTTAATGCCTCCGGATGGGGTGGCTTACCTTTCGTTACGGCCGATACCGCTACCGATGGCGCCGTTTCCCTCTCTTCGTCTTCAAAAGCAGTAATTCGATAGTAATAACAGAGGCTATCACCAAGTCCTTCCCTATCAGTATAATCCACCTTATTTCCCATGCTGGCACCTGAAATGTTAGCGATGTCAACCTTCTCGATCTTGGTAAAATCTCCCTTTTCTACAGTACTCCGATAGATGTAGTATCCCTTGATGAAGGGCGAATCAACAGGAGCCCAGGTCAGTTTGATTTCCCGTATCATTCCCTGTGCTGATAGACTACTGACAATGGGTGTGGTCGTGGCCTTAACAGAGCCGGGAAATTCACTTTCCAGGTCTTTTTCGTTGTAGGCCGTCAATTTATAATAATATTCTTCCCCATCGGCGAGTCCCCGATCTACATAGGTCACCTTAAACAATTTGTCGAGGGTGGTTGTGACATTTAGACCAATGCCAGGATCCCGACCCAGGATATTGGCCACCTCCTTGTAATCACCCTGTTCTACCCTGGCCCGATAGAGTTTATATCCCTTCAATCCCAGGGGATCATCACCCCTCGTGGGACTGGGGGACCAGGTCAGTTGAATACTCTTTATGTGACCTTCTGTCCTTAAAATAACGGGAGGATTGGGAACCAGGGCTGTCTCGGCGGGAATAACGGCGGAAAAATCACTTTGCAGGCCGTTACTGGCACAGACCCTGACTTTATAATAATAAGTGGTATTCTTTTCTAAGTCACGATCAAGATATTCAGGTCGTGCAACCTGGGCAATCCAGGTAAAAGGACCGGATGCGGAAGTGCTCCGAAACACTTCATAGCTGACAGCAGTGGTACCGGGTGCATCTTCCCAGCTCAAATAGATCTTTCTATCACCCGATCGTTTGTGTATATTAACGGGTCCTTCCAAAACCGGCCTTTCTCCCTCCCCTTTTTTAGAAGCGGAATCTGCTATCGCTGTACTGATTAAGGTTCTAAGCTTTTTGATTTCACCCATCAGACCAGTATCACCGAAGCATACTAACTGGGTATCAAAAATAGGCCTCTTTTGTTTGATCTGAATAACCTTACAGTTAATCACAATCACAGTTCCCTTTTTTTCAACGCTGCCAACAATAACCGCATCAAGCCCCAGTTGTGTGCCAATATTAACCACGTTTACCTGATTATCGTCCTGCTGGAGGGCATGGAGGTTCAAAAATGCCTCAAGCTCCTTACGGTCAATCATGGCAAGCACACATTCCTCTTTAAGATAATCTACCAGCATATTGGTCACCTGGGTGCCATAACCGGAAGCCTCCAGATTTACAGTGTGGAAATTAAAAACAGCGCACTTGAACTGTGGGGAAGTACCGGCCAAGACAATAATTGGATAAAAGAAAATTATCGTCACAAAAATTAAGCAACACTTTTTCCCCATTCTTTCCTCCAGGGAGACCTTTGAAAATTGACTTCACAAGGGCTCAAAATATAACACGATTTAAGATGGGTTACGGCTTACGCATCTTGCATCAGTTCGTCAATCATTTCCAGGGACTTCTGGGAAATTGGAGTGGATATGCCTTTTAATCTTTCATCAAAAATGGCATCTGTAAATCTTTCAATGGCAAGTTCCGTATTCCGTCGTTTTCGGTATTGCTGACCCTGGTTAAAGTACTCAACCTCAAGGCTCTGAAAATTTTTGAGGACACTCTGTCCCATCTCCGATGTCTTCTCGTTGGTTAATTCATCCAGTACTTCTACCCCTATCGGAAGTTCTAACGGGTCATAGGGGATACCGGCAGCCGGCACGGCATCCTGATACCTGTCTTCCTTAAACATCTTTCCCGCGACGGTATTGGTAAAAATGTTCTCTCCGGTGAGGGTATCCACAAGCTTATAAGAAATCTCGATTATGGCGCTGATTTTTGTCGTTCCCTGCTTATAGGAAATGAATTGATAAGTCTTCTTCTTAATCGTAGGGGGTGGGGCAGACTGAAGCTCCTGTCGTGTTGGTTTGGGATACATCATCCTCCATAATGAGAATTCAGGATTAGGTTCGTCTGTTTCGTCAACGAGGGCCTTAACCTGGCTGATGCTTGGAATATCTGTGGTCGTGGCCGAGAAGTGAAGAACATCTCCCATGATAAACGTATCAATACCTCTCATCTTTCCTGCGGCTTGGGCCGCCTTGATATCAACGAGACCGGTTTGTCCAAGCTGCATCTCCCTTAGAATAGACTGCAGGTTTTCACGCTCAATGATACGCAGATCACCACTGGCGTTCTTATGTAGGTAAGTAATCAGTTTGTTGGCCGCTATTTTACCTGCGTCTCTATTGTTACTGGGACTGGTGAAATCAAAAACGGCTATGGACTTTCTAATACGTTTATTGATATGGTCTTTAACGTCCAGAATCTTCTGAAACAACTCCGGGTAATTACGATTCAATGCCTCAGCTCTCTGCAACCAGACCAGGGCATTACCCCACATCTCCCGTCCAGAAAATTTTTCCGCTCTCTCCACCAGCTTTGCACAGAAGTTGTTGACAAATTCTCTGTAAACAGGATCATCTAACAGATGAGGTGAATAGGTCCTGATAAGCGCTAATTTCTTACATGCTTGAGAGAACTTGTCTTGATTGACCGACCTGATAGCCTCTTCGAAATAGATTTGCCCGACCTGTACTTTCAGGACTTCCAACTTTTTCATCAGATCACGATTGTCCGGCTGGTATTCGCTGGCCTTCTCGAGTAACTGGATAGCCCTCTCCCAGCTTTTTACCTGCCTTGCCTTTTCAGCCTCACTAATGTAATAATCAGCATTATCCTTGGACATAGCATCCTGATATAGTTTAGCTACATCCAGGTAATTAGGATTGATATCCATAGCAGCCTTAAATGCCTGGGCTGCCAACTTCCAGTCTTCCTGTTTACTCAAGGCAAGACCCTGCTGATATAAAATCCTCGTCCCTTCTTGCTCCGCTTTGACAAGACGATTGGCCGTATTCTCATAACCGGGGAAGATCTTATTGATCTGCCTTAATTTGGTCACAGCGGCCATCCAATCCTCCCTTTGCATGTCCACTTCTGCCTGGCTGGACAGTGACTTAATTGTGGTTGTAAGAGTGTTGATCTTTTCCCTGATATTATCGTCAAAAGCCTTAATGGCACTGTTTTCAGGGTCCAGGCTGCAAGCAAGATTAACTTCTTTTGCCACCTGTTCGAGAGCAGGCATGTTCTGGAGAGGAGTAGAAGCAAATGCCTGTTTTGCCTTTTCATAATGGACCTTGGCCGCTTCCCGCTTTGCCCGGGACAGTGCATCCCTGTACTCCTGATTGTTAGGACTCTCCCCTAATGCCTGCTCAAAAAAACCTATGGCTTCATCCCAGCGGTTTGCCTGACTCAATTCTATTCCAGTTTTGTAACTTTCACTTACGGCACAGCCAGAAAGAAAGATCAGGATAAATAAACCGATTAGAATCACCCGACAATTTTTTAGCTCAATCATTATTACCTCCCTCAATATTTTAAATTTTTGGCAAAGCGGCCAGCCTTCAGTGTAAGTTGGATTCAAGGTATTGCACCAGTCAGGGTAAAAGCATTGCTTCAATCTTGTTCTGAGTTATCTTTAATATCTTAACTTTTCTATCATTTATGGTAATTGCGGCGATATCATCGGCTAAGCCCTGAGTATTTCCCTCAATCTCCAGGTCCAACTCAACCTGTCCCTGAACATAAGAACGCTGGTACACTTCCTTGAACCCCTTTACTTCCATGGATAGAAGATACTTGAACCGCATCAGATCCTGGTAAGAATCCAAGCCCGACACCAACAATTTGACTGTAACTGTATTTGTTAATTCAGAAGACCAGCGCTCCAGAGTCTCTTCCATCATTTTCTTGGCCAGCTTTACAGATGCTTCTTCAGTTATCAGTTTAATGTCGCCCTTTGTACCCGGTGCCGACCCGCTTTCACTATCCGTCGCGATTATCTCTCCCGTATCAGCATTTATTAGCTTAATAGATACAGTAACCTTGTTTGAGTATACTTCAATATTCTCCACCGTAAAGGAATTGCATGTGGCATCAACGCTGCCGATAATCACGACCTCTGCACCGTAATAATGGCCTACCTTAGCAAGCATCTTCTGATCCTCGGTAAGGGTTTGGAGGTGTTCGTATTCCCTGTTTTTTCTGACAATTTTAGCATCAACGAGCTTAAATCCTTTAGCTATAAAATATCTGGTCATGGCCGCCTCAGCAATGGCATCCTTCTGGGCCTGCCCACTGAAAATAATCATCAGGCGCGGCTTGGACTTTCTCGTCATAATAATATTGATAGCCTCTATGCGCTCTTTCAGCTTACCCATTCCCACGTTGGCTTCAATAGTCACCTGATACGTATCACCCTCTCTCTTTTCCGAGATAATCCTGTAAGTATTGATAAAACCTCTGGACTCAGAAAGAATCCGATCCAGCTTTAACTGGAAATTTTCGACCTCTGTACTACTTGTAACCATAACGCCCACGGCTTTTTCCACTGCATTACGCTGGGCATTGTCAATGGCTTTATCTCTGGCAATATCCACTAAATTACTATGAATGGTTGCCATCCCCTCTGATAGAATCTTATGCTGAGCCAGAGCGATGCCGCACAAAAAAACCGCGCCAATTACCATCATCAAAAAGACCGTTCTCTTCATTTCTGACCTCATAGTGTTTTTACCACAGCTTTGATTATGATTAAGGAAGAATTATCATTTAATCAATAATTATTCGCTAACAATTCGGTAAATCTTAAAAGTTTTTTATGCAGTAGTAGATGTACTGAAATTAGTGCGAAGTGTCAAGGTTAATATAATGTGGATGGGGTTCTACCTCTGATACCCTGCTGATATAGTCACACAAGGCAATCTGCCAGTGTCTCATGGCTTTTCCCGTTACTTTTTGAAACTTTTCGCAGCTAAGGACACTACACGAGGGACGGCTCGCCGGTCTTGTCAGTTGGTCTGACTTTATTGGTCTTACTTCAACATCCTTCCTGCTTATACACTCCAATATCTTCACGGCAAATTCATACCAGCTACAGCATCCCATGTTGGTCACATGAAAAACCCCGGTGTGATGACCCTCGATAAGCTGTTGAACGGCAGCAGCCAGATCCCATGTATAGGTCGGTGAACCAATCTGATCGTCAACCACGTCAATCGTCTTTGATGTTTTGGCCGCCTCCGCAATGGTCTTAACAAAGTTCCTGCCATTTATTCCGTAGAGCCAGGCCGTCCGTATGAGGAGAAAGTTGTGCGAGAATGCCTTAAGAAACAATTCCCCCTCGAGCTTGGACTGGCCATAGGTATTGACAG
Organism: Syntrophales bacterium; assembly: GCA_030018935.1. Classification (NCBI taxonomy): domain Bacteria; kingdom Pseudomonadati; phylum Thermodesulfobacteriota; class Syntrophia; order Syntrophales; species Syntrophales bacterium. Next base: position 3,933 of record JASEGZ010000038.1, on the reverse strand, counting down.
GATGGCACAAATCATCTTCCTGATAGGGTATTCCTTTTTGTCCATCAAAGACATAGTCTGTACTGAAGTGCACGACTTTTATACCCTTGCAGGCGAGCACAACGTTCTTAACCCCATTGGCGTTAACCGAAAAGCACCTCTGTCTATTTGATTCACAGCCATCTACATCGGTGTAGGCAGCCGCATTAATAACAATCTCCGGCCTCGCTTCTGAAATGACATCATGGCAGGCAACTGCTGAGGTAATATCGAAATCATCTATGTCCTTGCCTGTTACATCATGGCTGGCGCTGAGCCTTAGGAAAAGATCACTGCCCAGCATACCCGCATGTCCTAATATCAGAATCCTCACCGGTAATGCTCCCCTAAAAAATCAGTATTTCACTTCCATTAAAAACAGTCCCTGAGGTGGCGCCGTCACACCTGCCCGTCTCCTATCCTTCGCTTCTATGAGACACATAAATTCGGTCGGTAACCACCTCCCCTTACCCACATCAACCAGCGTACCGACTATATTTCTTACCATATACCTTAAGAACCCATTGGCTTCTATATAAATTTTTACCATACCACATCTGGCCACCTTAACATCAACATCCATGACCGTTCTGACATGATTCTTTATCTCCTTATCGGCGGCACTAAAAGATGAAAAATCATGAGTTCCCTTAAGAAGAAGTAACGCCGCCCTCATCCTGTCTATAGCGAGTGATTCTCGGATAAACCAGGCATAATCTCTGTATACAACCGACCGAACCGGTCTGTTGTATATTTGATAGAGATATACCTTACTCCTGGCATCGTGGCGGGCGTGGAAGGTCTCTTCTACCTCTACAAGATGTTTAACCACCACATCCTTCGGCAGAAGGCTGTTGATACCCTGGAGAAGTTTTGTCTCTTCGATTTTTGATCCCGTCTTGAAATTGGCTACCTGATTTATGGCGTGGACACCTGCATCGGTTCTTCCCGCACCAATGACCTTGATCTCTTCTCGGGTGATGATGCCGATGGTCTCTTCAAGGACCTGCTGAACGGTCATGGTATCGTTCTGACGTTGCCATCCATGATAGCCGCCTCCGTTGTACTCCACGATCATCTTCAGGTTGCGTGTCACAACGCCCTCATCCT
>JASEGZ010000038.1:0-2705 GCA_030018935.1 Syntrophales bacterium | reverse complement strand
TTTGTGTCATCACAATGCTCGAGGGCCTCAATCGCCGGGAGCGCTTTACCCCCCAACAGTTCGAGGAAGGCCCCGCCTCCCGTGGAAATATAAGTGATCTTATCAGTCTCGCCCGCCTCATGAATCGCCACATCAGTATCTCCCCCCCCGACAATAGTAACGGCATACGAATTTGCCACACTGTGAGTCAGCGCCGATGTCCCTCTGCTGAATGCGTCAATTTCAAACACCCCCATCGGACCATTCCAGACGATGGTTTTGGTATTATTTAACGCCTCTGTAAAGAGGGCAATAGTGGCGGGACCGATATCGAGGCCCATCCAGTTGGGATTAATCTCCTGTATAGGCACTATCTTCGTCTCCGCTTGGGCACTCTTATTCTCAGCGATAACACAATCAACGGGCAGATATAATTTTATACCCAGTTTCCCTGCCGTTTCCATCAGCTCCCGGGCCTTGGCCACCAGATCATCTTCCACGAGGGACTTACCAATCTCATACCCCTGCGCTTTCAGGAAGGTAAAAGCCATCCCTCCGCCGATAATCATCTTATCAACCTTTTTAATGAGATTAGTCAGGGCTTCAAGTTTACCGGAAACTTTCGAACCGCCAATAATTGCCACAAAAGGTCGAGCCGGACTGTCCAGCGCCTTTTTAAAGAAGTTCAACTCCTTCTTTATCAGAAAACCGGCGCCACAGACCTTCATGAACTTTGTGATGCCAACGTTTGATGCATGCCTCCTGTGGGCATTTCCAAAGGCATCATCAATGTAGACATCTGCCAAACTGGCCAGTTCCCTGGCAAACTCATCGGCATTAGCTTCCTCCTCCGGATGAAACCTCAGGTTCTCAAGGAGAACAATACACCTCGGTTTCATGTCTGCGATCAGTTTCCTTACTTCGTCACCGATACAATCTCCGGCCATCTGTACCTGTTTATCTAAAAGCCCTAAAAGCCGGGACAACCTTATCGTGACGGGGGCAAGGCTAAGTTCAGGCACAACCCTCCCCTTGGGTCTCCCGAGATGGGAGATAATGATGACTTTTGCTCCCTTATCGAGGGCATAATTAAGCGTGGGAAGGACGGCCCTGATCCTCGTATCATCAACGATATTAAAACTACCGTCTAAGGGAACTAAGGGAACATTGAAATCAAATCTAAACAGGACCCTCTTTCCTCTGATGTCTATTTCATCTATAAATTTCATAGTTTCTCCTTGTCATTTGATGTGAAATTCCCCTCACGGACGTGTAGCTACCGACTAAGATGCTTAGAGAGCTTTGCGAGACTAAAAATTGGCGTTAGAATGGTCGAAAAAAGATTTTGAGCCCTTGTGAAGACAATTTTCAAAGGTCTCGCTTAAATTAACTAGGGGGCTGAATATCACAACAGGACATACAGGTCAAGACGAAAACTTAATGCTCTTCTTTCCATCCTGGATTCTCAGCCAACACCTTTTCCACTCTCTTTATCATGGATGCCTTTCCCAGAATGGCAAAGACTTTCTCAAGCTCCGGTCCCGACAGTCTGCCGGTTATCGCAACCCTTATAGGCATAAGCAGTTTCTTTCCCTTAAAACCGGTCTTTTCACGTACGGCGGCAATCACATCGTGATAGGAATTTTCATCGGTTTTCTGCTTCAGTGCCTCACGAAGGGCATCCACTACTATTACAGCATCGTTTCCCCGGAGGAGCTCCACCGCCTCCTCTGAAAAATGATACCTCTCGTCAGAAAACATATCCAGGTAATCTCCAACTTCGGACAGGGTAACGAGATTACCCCTCACGGCCTCAACAACCTGATAAAGCCACTCACCCTCAATAGCGTCATAATCATATCCTGCCTTTTCAATAAATGGCGCCAACCGTTCTGTTAGCTTTTGGAGTTCATATTGCCGGATATAGATGCCGTTGAGCCACTTCAGTTTGTCCTCATCAAAAATGGCACCACCTTTACCCGTCCCCGCGAGGGAAAAATCTCTGATAATCTCTGCAAGAGAATAGACCTCCCTGTTTTTCCCTGTGGAACTTCCTAACAGGTAAAGATAGTTCAACAGGGTCTCCGGCAGGATACCCCTGTTTCTGAACCCCCTGACAGAAACAGTTCCGTGGCGCTTACTCAACTTTGTATGGTCTTTTCCCCGGATCAGAGAATGGTGGGCAAAAGAAGGGAAAGTAAAACCGAAGGTTTTATAGAGAATCAACTGCATAGCCGTATTGGTAAGGTGATCCTCTCCCCTGATGACATGGGTTATTTTCATGAGGTGATCGTCAATGACGACAGCAAAGTTATAGGCGGGAACCCCGTTGGAACGGACGATAATGAAGTCGCCAATATCGGCACAATTAAATCTCATCTTCCCCCGGATCAGATCGTTGAACTCAATTCCACCCTCTCCTACGTGGAAACGAAAAGCTGGCCTTCTCCCCTCCCCTTCAAGTTTTCTTTTAGTCTCATCCGTTAGGTGCCTGCATTTTCCAGTATATCTTGGTGTCATCTTCCGGGAAAGGAGACCGACCCGCTCTGCCTCCAGTTCTTCTTCCGTGCAGTAACAGGGGTAAACATTCCCTCCCTTGATCAGTTTCTTCAGGTAGAAATCATAAATATCGAGCCTTGCCATCTGATGATACGGTCCCACCGGCCCGTCCTTTTCCGGTCCTTCATCCCAGTCTAAGGAGAGCCATTTCAGGTCTTCCAGAAGGT
>JASEGZ010000037.1 GCA_030018935.1 Syntrophales bacterium | reverse complement strand
ATGTCGGAAACTCTCTACCTAAGGTTGCGTGCGCCTGTGCTCTACTCGACCGAAACGGCGGCTTAAAATTGAGATAGAAATTACTGGAGAGAGGAAAGATAAGGCGATGGATATGAACAAGACTCGCCATATGATAGAAGAGATTCTGGAGAAGATTATCACCGAATATGCTCCTCAGAAGATTATTCTCTTCGGTTCCTATGCTTATGGGTACCCCGATGAGGAGAGCGATGTTGATCTGCTCATTATCAAGGATACCGAGAAGCGTCCAATCGAAAGGTGGATGGAGATCAAACGACTCCTGAGAGACCGTAATCGCATAACGTCTGTTTCCCCTCTTGTCTACACTCCTAAAGAACTCGAGGAGAGGCTTGCCATTGGGGACTTTTTCATCCAAGAGGTGTTGGGAAGAGGGGAAGTGCTTTATGGATGAAGAGTTGAAGCAAGCGGTTATGGAATGGTTTGAGCGAGGCGATCATGATATTGAAACTGCTCAGTTGCTCTATGACGAGCAGGGATACACTGATGTGATTGCCTATCACATCCAGCAGGCCATCGAAAAGTATCTGAAAGGGTATTTGGTCCTCAAAGGACAACGCCCACCGTGGGTTCATGAGTTGGATACCCTACTTAACCTCGCATCCAAGGTAGAACCCGGCTTGTATTCACCCTACATTGATCTCTGTGAAAAAGCCACCAGATACTATCTTGAGGAGCGCTATCCTCCAGGACCAATGCTCGACTACACTCGCGAGGAGTTGAGGACAGATATTGACTTGGTATGGCAATTGGTAGGGGTGATCCGGGGAAAAGCAGGTTTGTAGGAGCATGTTGGAGGAATACTAACACGCCGCCGTATCGCCTAACAACGTGTTTGCGGTTCACTTCGTTTACCCAAACGTTTTCGGCACTTCGCAAACACGCAAAACGTTGTGTGAAATTGCGCCAGTGAAAACTGTTTTCTCTGAAATTGGTAGAATAGTTCCAGAAACAGGTAATCCTAAAATCCGAGAGTTGTTGATATATTCCAATCGGCTTATTTATGAAATATTTCCGCCAGGAACGATGTGAAATTTAACCCCCTTCTTTTGCTTTTGCTGAGGAGAGATGACAGACCAGGATAAAGATCAGAAAGACAAAACTGAGAAGAAGCGCCAGAGGGACGATTCAGCCCAACCGGTAGTTCTCCCCGGTATTCACCGGTACCAGTTTTTTTCCAACCTGAAAGACCGGGCGCTGACGAAAAACCTCAATCGTCTCACGATGTTCGGTATCATTACCACCCTGGGGGTGGATATTATAAAACCCCTCTTTAGAGGGTTGACCCAGACGATCTACTGTTATGAGTGCCGGGCCTGTTATGCAACCCAGGATAATTGCCCTGTCGGTATCCCCTTTCAGGCGGAACTTGTCATTGCGTCGCGGGTTTGCGACTACCGGCGGTTTATAAATAACGGCGGCTTAAAGTGTGTGAGATGTGGAAACTGCACCAGCTTTTGTGTCCAGTATATTGAGCTTCAAGAGGTCTTCGGGCAGATGCAGACGATTACCATGGAGGCCGTCAGGAAGGGAAAGGTGCCGGAGACAGTCCTTGTCAAGGCCATGGAAGAGGGGCTTGTGGGAAGGGATTTCATCGCCGATGTGGCAGACGTTTTGGGAAAGGGAACTTAGGTAAGGAAATATGCCGGTATCAAGGGGGACAAGACTTGCAATCCTGACTGTTGTGGCCGCCGTGGTCCTTCCCGGGGCCAGATTAATCCTGGGGACCATGCTCTTCGTTGTCCTGCTGGTTAAATTTTACAGGCTCAGGCGTTGGGAAGGCAAGCCTTACTTTAAATATCTTCTCCTTCTTCTTGTCTTTATCGTCATCGGTTATACCTATGCAGCCATCAAAGTCAGGCAGGTCAATGAGTATCGTCTCACCCATAAACCTGTCGGCGAGATGATGTCGCAGGTGGCCGATGGGATATATGAGGGGAAGGGGAAGGGTTACCGGGCGCCTATAGAGGTGCGGGTCGCCGTGAACGACCACAGGATAAAGGATATAGAGATAATAAGTTACCGGGACCTCGCGGCGGTAAGGGCAACTACCGTAACGCAACTGCGTGAAAAGATACTGGAAAAGGGAAGGATAGACGGGATTGCGGTAGAGCCGGATCTTCTCAGGGGGGCTGTTTATACCTCTTACGGCTTTATCTCCGCCATAGAAGATGCGCTGGTAAAGGGTATTAAGGATTACCCCAGGGCCGGTTTATTCTCCACCACCTTCCTTAATGTGGTAATAGGCGCCCCTCCGGACAGGTTCACCATCAACGCCCTGGCCATTATATTTGCCGTCTTTCTGGTCTTCGACTATGCCCTGCAATCGGTTCTTACCAGGGATACCGGTCAGACCCTCACCTGCTATAACTGTGCCACCTGTGTGGGCGCCTGTCCCGTAAAGATGGTAGAAGGGTACCAGTTTCCCATGGATCTGGTTCTGGCGGCAAGGTTAGGAGACTACGAAACGGTGGAGAGGCTTTCCAAATACTGTGTCGGATGCGGCAAGTGCGCGGCAAAGTGTCCGGCGGGGAATTCAGGTCCCAGCATAATATCCGCTTCGATCAGGGCCAATAGAAGGGTGAAGGCGGCAGAAGAGATGAGGGTGAAGGCGGCCCTGGGATAACAGACTTTATCCGCCCCCGGAGAGAATTTTCTGAATGGAAGGCGCGTAAGAAGGAGTGAAACTGAGGTTTGGGAAAATCCGTTCGTTTAGTTATCCTTGTAATAGTGGTATTGATCGCGGTACTTGTTGCGGCGACAGGGATGGACTATAGTATTCGTTCCAACTCCTGTGAGTTGTGTCACCGCAAGGAGGCCGGGTATTCACGATGGCTGATAACGCAAAAGGGTAAACACGGTTTTTCTCATGACCAGGTTGCCTGTGCGGACTGCCACTTTGAGGGGGCCTCTAAGGGGCTGCTGTCCGCAAAAATCAAGGGGGTGGGACACGTCATCGGGAATATTGTGCCCCTGATAGATCCGAGAGAAGAGCCGGTAAAACCGGTAGTGGAAAAGATACCTGCCGAAAACTGCCGGTACTGCCACCGTTCCTTTGATAAAATTGATGCCATGGACAGAGGTGACCTGCCTGTGAGTCTCAAAGAGATAGGGTTGGCCATGGGGCACAGGAAACATTACGAGACAGCCAACAACGAGTGTGCGACCTGCCATGTAAGATCCAAGATGAAAGAGGGAAAGCTCCAGGCGGACGAGGGTGTAAACTACAGAGAGTACAGTCACATGACCTGTGACAGTTGTCATAGATACGTTGCCCATGCATACAAAAAGTTCGAGGATATAACCTCCTCCAATATCTCCTATGATAAAGCCGTCCAGAGGGCATGGGCGGACCTTAATAAAAATACGAGGTGGAAAGTGGCTATCCCCTCTGAGGAGAGTTGCCGGAGGTGTCATCAGGGGAAGTTCCATTTTCAAAAAATGATCTTCTTGGCCGACAGGATAAGGGATAATAATTACACAAACTGTTTGCGATGCCATCCTTCCATGACGCCAGAATTTTTCAACAGTTACAAACAGTCTGTGGAGTCAAAGGGTCAGAAATTTACAGCTCCTTGACTGATATCAGCGGCAAGAGTCTAATTTTTTAGGGGGTGAGTTCAATGCCTACCGTTGTTAAAAGAGAAGAGTTGAAAACGAGAAGGATTCTGAACACCATACTGGATATGAAGTATCCTCCCGTTGCCCGGTGCCGGTTGCTATCCAGGGGGGTGGAGCCATATCACAGGCTGTACCTTTTTAGTGAGGATGTCGTGGGGGATAAGGGATGTCTCGCCTGTGGAAACTGTGTGGATTCATGTCCTGTCTTGAGAAAAGAATCGGAAAGGCTGATAAAAACTGAGCAGAGGACATCATTTGCCTTGGAGTCTACGGTAGGGGAGGACTGTGAGCAGTGCTATTCTTGTGTCCTGGCCTGTCCCCAGGTAGATACCAACATCAAGGACTATATAGTGGATGAGAAGGTGGTGGATGTTATCCCCCAGGTAAAAAGGATTACCGCCCTGGACAATTATTTTATGGTTATTGCCGCCTTGGTATTCGGCATTGTTATCGGGGCATTCCTGGCCTGGTAAAGCATGAGGAGGGAGAAAATATGGAATCAGTTGATAAGAATCAGAAAAAAAATGCGACGGAAGAACAAAACATAGAGGAAGTTCCCAGGGTTCCTATCTTTATTATGGGCAAGAGGTACGATGTGCCCGAAACCCTGACCATCCAGAAGGCAATGGAGTATGCGGGTTATCAGCTTATCAGGGGGTGCGGGTGCCGGGGTGGTATCTGTGGGGCCTGTGGAACGGTCTACAGATTGCCGTCAAGTCCTAAAATTGAGATCGGGCTTGCCTGTCAGACCCTGGTAAAGCCCAACATGTATCTTACCCAGATCCCCTTCTTCCCGGCAAACAGGGCCGTTTACAATATAGAAGAGATTCAGCCTGTAGTGGATGAGATCGTAAGACTGTATCCGGAGATCTTAAAGTGCATGGGATGTAATACCTGCACTAAATCGTGTCCCATGGATATCGAGGTAATGGAGTACATCTCCGCGGCGTTGAGGGGCGATATTGCAAAGGCCGCAGAGATTTCCTTTGACTGCGTCATGTGCGGATTGTGTACCGCGAGATGTCCCGCCGAGCTTTCCCAGTACAATATCGGTATCCTTTGCCGGAGATTGTTTGCCAAATATCTGGTGCCTAAGTCTAGTCATCTGGCCAAAAGGGTGGAAGAGATCAAGGCGGGAAAGTTCAAAAACATGCTTGCCGAATTGAAAGGGATGGACAAAGAAACCTTGATGAAGGTTTATTCAGAACGGGAGATTGAACCTGATCTGTCTCCCGAGTACTGGGAACCGGCGGACAAGAGCCATCTGTAGACTGGGCACACCTTAAAAAAGGAAAAGGAGACGCTATGCCATATCCACCAGAATTGAAGAGACTGATCAAGATTGTGGAAAAGACAAGACCGAGAAGGGTTGAACAGAAAAAGATGGGCCAAGAATTCCCTGCTCTGTCCCTGGCGGAGAGGGAGGAGAGGTTGAAATACCATCCGGACTACAGGGAAGATGCAAGAAGGCCAATCAGGATAGGCCCCAGTAAAGGGTATGCCGTATCCACCGAGATGGTTGACCTCCTTGAGTCGAAGAGCAGGGTTGACCCGGACAGGGTTGATCTTTCTACAATAGATTACGAAACCGACGTTCTCGTCATCGGTGGAGGGGGAACCGGTACAGCAGCAGCCCTTTTAGCTCAGGAGCAGGGGGCAAAGGTTATTATCACTACGAAGCTGCGACACGGGGACGCCAACACCATGATGGCAGAGGGCGGTATCCAGGCGGCAACCCAGGGCTGGAAGGATTCACCGTACTACCACTACGTGGACGCCCTCGGGGGAGGACACTTTGTGAATATCCCGGAGTTAGTGGAGACCCTCGTGACAGAAGCCCCTATCGTTATCAAATGGCTCGAGGACCTGGGAACGATGCTGTCAAAATTACCCGATGGCACGCTCCGACCCATCCATGGGGGAGGGACATCGAGAAAACGGATGCACTCTGCGGGTGATATAACCGGGGCCGAGATCATGCGGACGATCAGGGATGAGGCGAGAAATCGTGTCCAGGACATAAAAGTGCTGGAGTTCTCTCCCGTAGTGGAACTGATCCTGAATGAACACGGCCATTGTGCGGGAGCGATACTCTACAATATGGAGACGGAAGAATACCATCTCGTCAAGGCAAAAGCCGTCGTCTTGGCAACGGGCGGTTACGGGAGATTACATATCGGAGGATTCTTGACCACCAATCATTACGGCGCCACTGCCGATGGACTCGTCCTGGGTTACAGGATCGGCGTTAAACTCGCCTTCCTGCACACGGTACAGTACCATCCTACCGGGGTGGTATTTCCCGAACAGGCGGAAGGTATTCTGATCACCGAGAAGTTTCGCGGGTCAGGGGCCAATGTCTTGAATATCGAGGGGGAACAGTTTGTCTATGAAAGGGAACCACGGGATGTGGAATCGGCCTCCTTCATCCGGGAATGCACCGATGTAGGAAAGGGGATTCCTACACCAACGGGAAAGGTTGGCGTCTGGCTGGATTCCCCGATGATAGACCTTCTGTCCGGGGAAGGAACAGTATTAAGGGAATTTCCCGGCAAATACATACTCTTCAAGAGATATGACATTGACATTACCAAAGAGCCAATGCTCGTCTATCCGACCCTTCATTATCAAAACGGGGGGTTGGAGTACACGGCAACATGTGAAACCACTGTCCCCGGATTCTTCTGCGCGGGAGAGGTGACAGGAGGGGTCCATGGAGAAAACCGCCTCATGGGCAATTCTCTTCTCGATGTCCTGGTTTTCGGGAGGATCGCCGGGAGAAGCGCCGCTATCTATGCAAAGGAGAAGGCAAGGGAGGGAAGGTTGACTCTGGATCACGTAAGGACATATCACAGGGAACTGGAGAAGGCTGGTATTATCACCGACAGGATTTCGCCCATGCTTCTTCCCGATTACAGTAACCCGGAGGTGAGGAAGAGACAATGGACATCCCATTACCAGGGAACACTTCTCTAAGGCGACGCGAAGCATCGCCTGTCGTAGGTCATAAGTCGTAAGTCAAAGCATAAGATTCGAGGACAGACGACGTAAGACAGACGACATACGACTATCTTATGAAAGAACAAAAGAAAAAGAAGATAGACTACCGTCAATTGATCAGCCTGATTAAAGGTCTCCTCTCTGACAAAGTCCTGGGACGTAAATTGGGCTTTGGATTGATTGGTATCCTCGTCATAGGCATGTTTGCCTCTTTCCTGGCATTATCGAGGACCGTCGGCGGTGGAGATATTAAATATACGGCAAAGGGCTCCCCCGGCCCTGTAACCTTCAGCCATCTTTCCCACACAAAGGGCAAAAAGGCAAAGTATCAGTGTGAAGACTGCCATGAGAATCCTTTCAACACGGAGGCTCACTCTGGATTTATTATCCAGTTGTTTAAGGACTCAGACAGGGTGGTAAGGATAGGTAGGGAAAGTCATCGTGTCATGATGGCGCCTGCCGGCATGGACGGGGAGGCAGGTAAAATAATAGAAGTTGAAAGGGCAGAGAGACTCTGTGCAAGTGGCGAATGCCATAACGGCAGGGAATCTTTCAGTAAATTGGAATGTCTTAAGTGTCACCAGAGGCGATAATTGGGAAAGAAGACGAAAAAATGGGGGATGGTGATAGACCAGCGTAAATGCGTGGGTTGCCATACATGCACCGTAGCCTGTAAGAGTGAAAATAATGTCCCCCTCGGCTACTGGCGTTCATGGATGAAAGGTATCCAGAAGGGGACGTATCCGAATGTGAAGAACTTCTTTTTGAGGAGGCTCTGCAACCATTGCGATAATCCGCCCTGCGTGGATGTGTGTCCTGTTCAGGCAACTGTCAAGAGAGCCGATGGTTTAGTCACGATGTACTACGGCAAATGTATCGGCTGCGGGATGTGTATTGCGGCCTGTCCCTACGATGCAAGATTCTTCAATCCCGTCAGACGCACGGCGGATAAATGCAGCTTCTGCGCCCACAGGATAGACGCAAACCTGCTCCCCGCATGTGTAACATCCTGCATCGGTAGAGCCATTACCTTCGGCGACTTAAACGACCCGAAAAGCGAGGTAGCAAAGTTAATTGCCGCAAATGCCACCGTGGTAATCAAGCCGGAACTGGGAACTCTTCCCAAGGTTTTCTACATCGCCCCGGATAAGGACTTGCTGGGGCGGATAAAGCTCTCCGAAAGTTACCCTGAGGCAATCGAGGAATACGAGAAGACGATCACCGGTAAGCTTTCTGATTACTGGAAGAGATAAGAGGTTACCTTGGACTTGAGTGTTTTATATAACGTTCCCCACGAGATCCCTTGGAAGGTTTACATACCGCTTTACTTTTACTTCACCGGTTTGTCCGCCGGTTCCTTTATCCTCTCCTCCCTCTCCACGGTCTTCGGGATAAAGAAGTACAAACCTCTCGCCCTTCCGGCGGCGATAATATCCTTTATCCTGCTATTGGTGGCGCCCGTATGCCTGATACTTGACCTTCAGCAACCCCTGAGATTCTGGCATACACTGGCGCCTTCCTTCTTCAACCCCAAGTCCGTTCTCTCCTATGGTTCCTGGTTGCTTACCCTCTACCCCATCGCCAATATGATTTACATCTGGTTCATCTTTGCGAAGGATGACAGGATGATGAAGGTATTGGGGACAATTACCGTGCCCTTGGCCATATTTGTCCATGCCTATACAGGTTTCGCTTTCGCCGTGGTCAGGGCCAGGACCTGGTGGCATTCAGCCTTAATGCCGGGATATTTCCTGACCTCCGCAATTCTGTCGGGTGTTGCCCTCCTGGTGATTGTTGCCTTCGTGATGGATAAGTTCTCGGAGAAGAAACTGAGTGAGGAGGTCTTTTCCGACCTGTACAATATGATGATTGTCATCATCCTCGTTGACCTCTTCTGGGTGATGTCCTTCTGGTTTACCTTGCTACTTTCAAATGCCGATGGATTTGCCTCCATTATTACCGCCCTTCATGAACCCCTGTACGTGTGGGGGGAAATCGTCATGGGGATGCTGGTTCCGCTGTTTCTCCTGATTTTCCCCCCGACCAGGCGAAGCAGGGCATGGGTCAGCCTGAGCGCCATCCTGGTCGTCGTCGGCGTGTTCATTATGAGATATTCTTTAGTGTTTATAGGATTTGCGGTACCTTTAAGTTAAGCGGAGTCATGATAAGGAAAGAGAGATGAAGATAACCAGGCGTGAGTTCATCAGGACAGCGACGATCTTAGGTGGGAGCGCCTATCTCAGCGGATGCCATCTGTTGAAGTCGGAAGAAGTGCCCTTGGATATCATGGGGGCAGCCGCATCTGATCCTCTCGAAACCACCCTGGGGATAGAAAGTATCTACAGCGTCTGCCAGATGTGCGAGGGTAACTGCGGGCTCAGGGCAAGGATCAGAGAAGGTGTTCTGGTCAAGCTCGACGGAAATCCCTACCATCCAAATTCCATGGAACCTCATATTTTCTATAGTACAGGCGCCAAAGATGCCCTCAGATATACCGGTTCCCTTTGCGTAAAGGGCCAGGCGGGCATCCAGACAATATACGACCCGTACCGTATCAAAGCGCCTCTAAAGAGGATAGGCGAGAGGGGATCCGGCAAGTGGAAGACGATAAGCTGGGATGAGGCCATTACGGAGATTGCAGAGGGGGGAAACATCTTCGGAGAGGGAAAGGTAGAAGGTCTTAGAGGGATCAGGGATACGGAAACCCCGATAGATAGAAATGCGCCGGAGTTGGGTGCCAGGGCGAATCAATTTGTCTTTTTGAGCGGAAGACTGGAGTTGGGAAGCAGGATGTTTATCTCCAGATTTATGAATGCCTATGGTTCCGTAAATGGGGGGATAGATGATACCAGTATCAGGGAGTCAAGCCACCGGATGGGGTTCAAATTGACCTTTGATGAAAACCACGATCATTTAAAGCCCGATATACTCAACACAAGTTTTCTCGTTCTCTTCGGCTCCTCACCTCTGGATTCCGGTGTTCCTCTCCAGACCGTCGCCCGGAAGCTGATGAAGGCAAAGGTTGGCGCCGAGGGGGGATCAGAAGCCCTGCAGGAGGCAGGATACGAAGAAAAGTTTAAGGGTAAGTACAAAACTTTTAAGTGGGTGGTGGTGGATCCGATCTTGTCGAATTCCGCTTCCCTGGCCGACCAGTGGATACCTGTAAAGCCGGGTACCGATGCCGCCCTTGCCTTGGGGATGATGCGATGGATCATGGAGAATAAGGCCTATGATCTCAAATTTTTGGAGAATACCTCCCAAAAGGCGGCACAGAGGGATGGAGAGGAAAGCTGGACCAATGCCGCCTGCCTCGTCCGTATGGACAATGGAGAGCTACTGAAGAGAGGCGGCAAGCCCTGCGTCTGGTCGGGGGGAAGGGCGGAGTTGGCCGACAACGCCCTGCACGGTGAATTAGAGGTGGAGGCGAAGGTAAACAATATCCCCTGCAAGTCTGTTTTTCAACTCTTGAAAGAGAGGGTCTATCAGAGGGACATAAAAGAATATGCCCGGATATGCGGTATTGAATCTTCTGTCATAGAGAAATTGGCCGAGGAGTTTGTCTCGTACGGCAAGAGGGCGGTTGCCGATTTCTATGGCGGGGCGGTTCAGCACGCAAATGGCGCCTATACCGCGCGGACGATCATTGCTCTCAACCTCCTTGTGGGAAACATAGATAAAAAGGGGGGTCTCATCATCGGGGGAGGCGCATGGGGGGAATCTCTCGACACACAGGAGGGCCTGTATGCGCTAAAAACCGTCAACGATAATGTTAAACCCTCGGGGATCAGGATTGACAGGGCCGGGCACAGATATGAAGACACAAGAGAATTCAGGGAAAAGGGATATCCGTCAAAGAGGCCGTGGTTTCCTCTTGTCCCTGACTGGGGAGTATTCCAAGAGGTAATCCCCGGTATCGCCGAGGGGTATCCCTACCCCATCAAGGCGTTACTGTTGTACAGGGCCAACCCCTCCTACTCGGTCCCCGCAATGAGAGATATCGTCAGCGACACACTCCGGGACACCAAAAAGGTTCCCCTTCTCATCGCGATAGACTCCGAGATCACGGAAACAAATCTTTATGCAGACTACATCCTGCCCGATACAACTTACTTAGAGAGATGGGACATCTGCAGCGTGCCGCCGGTCGTTGCTACCAGGACGATAGGGATAAGGCAGCCTGTCGTGGGGAATATTGACCAAAAGACAGGCGGGTACAAACCGGTTATCCCGACCACCATGACGATGGAGGATATCCTGATCAGAATAGCAGGGAAGTTGGGCCTTCCCGGCTTCGGGAATAATGCCTTCGGCAGCGGGCAACCGTTAAGTACGGCCTGGGATTTCTATAAAAGGGCGATTGCCGGCATGGTCGGGGGCGAGGCGGGACAGGATGTGCCGGGGCTTACGGAAGATGAGAAGGTGCAGTATGCCCTTGTCAGGGGGGGAAGATTTGAGGCCTACGATATGGCCTATCAGGGAGACCGTCCCCGCCGTGTGTACGGCGGCCTCTGTCAGCTCTATAACGAAGAGCTATCCATGACAAGGGACTCGATGACAGGGAAACCCTACGATGGACTTCCTAAATATGAGCCTATCACGGATAGCGCGGGTAACGAGCTGAGAGACGATTCTTATCCCTTCCAGTTAGTAACTTACAGATTCGCCTTCCATTCCGAAATGAGGACTGCCGCCAACAGGTGGCTCCTCGAGATCCTGCCGGAGAATTACATCCTTATAAACCCCCGTGACGCCCGTCCCCTCGGGATAAAGAACGGCGATAAGGTAAAGATAACATCGCCCAATGCAGCAAAAGGGATAGAGGGAAAGGCCGCGGTAAGGGAAGGTATCAGACCGGGTGTGGTAGGGATTCCCCATGGTTTTGCGAGATGGGGTCTGGGAGCAAAGCCGGTAGAGATAGACGGGAAAAATATGGGAAACGATCCCACCAGGGGTGCAGGAATTCCTCTCACCCCGCTGCTGAGGCTCGACCCCTTCCTGAAAAATGTCTGCCTGGAAGACAAGATCGGGGCAAACGCTTCCTTTAACGATACGAGGGTGAAGGTAGTAAAGATTTAACGAAGCCCTTAGCTTGAAAATAGACTACCCTTTCTCCATTACGATATACGACCCAGATCATTCCGCGCCCACCACCTCTCGCTTGAGGAACAGCAAGGGAGAGGTGGTGGCTAAAGACGGTCTCAACGCCTGCCGGAAAATCAGTAGTTCGGTTTTGGGTATGTTCTTGACAATCCGAAATTCCCCATATATTCTGCAACCGATAAAAAAACTATATCACTGGCCATTAGCAGGCATTGTGCAAATATTTTTCCGGGAAATCGGATGTATGGTCAAGCCAAATGATGAGTTGTGCCTGTGAAAAAAACCATTTGGGCATCAGCCCGTGAAGACCTGCCCCCCAGTTCTTACCCATTAAACATGAAGCCAGTTACAAGGGGTTGATCAACAATAACAATGGAGCGAGAAGCTAAGCGGAAAAAGCTGCGCGGAATCTTGGAGGAGATGGATAATGTCATAGTTGCCTTTTCCGGCGGGGTGGACAGCGCCTTTCTGCTCAAGATGGCGGTGGATGTCATAGGCAAGAGCAAAGTGCTGGCCGTGACGGCCCTGTCGCCTACCTATCCTGCATGGGAACGGGAGGAATCCCGTGGACTGGCCCGCGCCCTCGGGGCAAGGCAGATATTCATTGCCACGGAAGAACTGGACAAGGATGATTTTGCCGCTAACCCGCCGGAGCGCTGCTATTTCTGCAAGCAGGAATTGTTTTCCCGGCTACTGGAGATTTTAGCAAAAGAGGGGGCAAATTATATCCTCGACGGAACGAATTGCGATGATTTAGGCGATTTTCGTCCCGGCAGGAAAGCGGCAGAGGAACTTGGGGTGCGCAGTCCCCTCCTGGAGGCCGGTATGATTAAAGAGGATATACGTTTTTTTTCCCGGGAGATGGGACTTTCTACGTGGAACAAGCCGGCCTGCACCTGTCTCAGCTCCCGTTTCCCCTACGGGACAAGGATAACAAGGGAGAAACTGGCTCAGGTAGAGCGGGGGGAGGATTACCTCCGTTCCCTCGGCTTCGGGCAATTCCGTCTGCGCCACCACGGGGCGATGGCATGCATCGAGATAAATCGGGAACAGTTCCCGACGATGATGGAAAAGGCGGAGGAAGTGGTGGGCGAACTCAAGGCTGCCGGGTTCACTTATGTGGCAATGGATCTGGAAGGCTACCGGACAGGAAGCATGAACGAGACCCTTCCGGTCAGGGGGCAGGCGTCATGAACGAAAAGCGCTTGCGTGAGATTCTCCTCGGTATCAGGGAAAAGAGGCTAAATATAGACGAGGCAGTGGAAGGGTTGAAACAACTGCCTTTTTATGATCTGGGTTTTGCCAAGATCGATTCCCATCGCGAGCTCCGGCAAGGTTTTCCTGAAGTTGTCTATTGCGCGGGAAAAACGACGGAGCAGGTTGTGACCATTGTCCGGGATCTGGCGGAGAAGACGGATCACAACATCCTGGCGACGAGGGCCGTCCGGGAAGTTTACGAAGCCGTGGCTGCGGAAGTCGCCGGCGCCGAATACCACGATATTGCCCGGTTTATTATTATAAGGCGCGGCAGTCAGGAAAAACGTGGATGTATCGTGGTGCTTAGTGCGGGCACGTCGGATATGCCGGTGGCGGAAGAAGCGGCCCTTACGGCAGAGGCGATGGGTAACAAGGTGGAACGTGTCTATGATGTAGGCGTGGCTGGCATTCATCGGCTTTTTAATTACCGGGACAAGTTGCTTGCCGCGCGTGTTCTGATTGCCGTTGCCGGTATGGAAGGCGCACTGCCCAGCGTGGTGAGCGGCCTTGTGGATAAACCGGTGATCGCCGTGCCGACGAGCGTTGGTTACGGCGCCAGTTTCGGAGGATTAGCCGCACTGCTTGCCATGTTGAACAGTTGTGCCAGCGGTGTATCTGTAGTCAATATTGACAACGGTTTCGGGGCCGGTTATCAGGCCAGCCTTATCAACAGCCTGGGGGATAGCCCGGTATGAAAATCGCCTATTTTCACTGTTTTGCCGGTGCCGCCGGCAATATGATCCTGGGTGCTCTGCTGGATGCGGGTCTTTCCTTAGAAAAACTCCAGGCGGATCTGGAAAAGCTTCCTTTCAAGGGTTTCCGTCTGGAGATGGGGCGGGTGTCAAAACATGGCATCTACGGTACAAAATTAAAGGTCATTGTTGAAGATAACAAGACCCACCGCCGCCTCAAAGATATAAAAGCCATCATTTCCGGAAGCGCTTTGCCGGAAGCTATCCGGGAAAAGAGTATCCGGATTTTTACCCGTCTGGCGGAGGCGGAGGCAAAGGTGCACGGTATAACTGCCGATGAAATCATCTTCCACGAAGTGGGGGCGACGGATGCCATCGTAGACGTGGTGGGTGCCGCCATAGGGCTCTGGCGGTTGGGGATCGAGGAAGCTTACGCATCGCCAGTAAATGTGGGAAGTGGGCTTGCCCAATCCGCGCACGGAGTGATACCTGTACCGGGTCCCGCAACGATGGAACTGCTCCAGGGTGTGCCCGTGTACTCGCAGGGCGTGGAAAAGGAACTCACAACCCCCACGGGGGCGGCAATTCTTACCACCTGCTGCAGCGCCTTCGGGGATATACCGCCCATGCGCGTCATCGTCAGCGGTTACGGTGCCGGTGACCATGATCTTGCCATTCCCAACCTGCTGCGTGTGACCATAGGGGAAAAACTGTCCGGGAACAGCCCTGCCGCCGGCGCTATGACCGAGGGCGGTTATCATCAGGCGCCCGCTCTGATGTTGGAGGCCAACATCGATGACATGAATCCGGAGTTTTACGATTACCTGATTTCCGAATTGCTTGAGGCCGGCGCCATGGATGTTTTTCTGCAGACGATCCAGATGAAGAAAAACCGTCCGGCGGTAACTTTATGCGTCCTCATCGGACCTGAGGACCTGGATAAGTTCGGCAAGCGTATATTTGCCGAAACCACCACCCTCGGTTTCAGGGTTTATCCCGTAACCAAGTACATGCTGCCCTATGAAACAATTGCCCTAAAAACCAGCCTGGGGCATGCGAGGGTTAAGATCGTCCGCCGGCAGGGGAAGATTTGCAACGTGGCCCCCGAATACGAAGACTGCCGCAAGCTGGCAAGAGAAAACAAAATACCCCTGAAAGAAGTTTACGATCGCATCAAATGTGAAACCCACCTTCTGTGCCAATATAAGTGAGACACTTTCCCCCTTAGAATTTAGAGTATATCATTGAGGGCGGGAAGGAGAAAATATGATGAAAAAGAAGGAACCGATGTTGGTTCATTAAAAAACAAGAAATACCATGAAACTTTTTATCACCGGCGGCGCCGGATACATCGGTAGTCATGTTGTTAAAGCTCTGGGAGAGAAGGAACACGAGATTATCGTATACGATAATCTTTCCACTGGTCATGATTGGGCTATGCTTTTCCCTTCAAAAACGTGAGAAAAATTCTCGTTTTTTCATGCTTGGGGAATGATGGCAAGTTGTTGAGTTAATTTAGATAATCCTTGCTGGATGGAGTCATAGGCTTCTTCGATTTGTGAGGGTTGCGCAGCGAGTTGGAGGACGTCATTTTTTATTGTCCTTGAAATCATTGGGTTTTTGAAGAAGTTGCCGGAGCAAATTTGCAGCCAGAGATAGGAGAACCCCTTTTGAGTAACCACGTAGAATGATTGATTATCGTGTTTTTTCAGTACGCCCCTTGCCTTCAATTTGTTCATCTCATAGCGGATTTGTGCAGGATTTTGGAAATGGCCGGAGAGGTTTTTGAGCAGATCAGCCGTCTTGAAGCCGTCGACTTGGTACTTGGGTTTGAGCAGCTCTTTGGCCAGAGCTGTTTGGCGGTCCTTTCTGAAATCAGGGGCGCTGACGCGACGTCCCGCCGGGTTGGTCACGGGCTTGGTGAAGATGTCGCATTCCTGCTCGGAGATGGACGAGACGTCCACATCGGCGCAGCAGTCCAGAAAACGGTTGTTGCATTCGACACCCTTCCACAGACAGGCATGGAGAAAGAGGACAGGCTTTTGCAGCCCCAGCGATTTGGGGTGGTTGATGGTGGTTTCCGTGCGGATGAAAAAACCGGTTTTGTTGTACTGCTTGATGGAGTTGCCTCGGAACCAGTGTTTGATGCAGGCGTTATTGTCATAGAATCTCCAGAAGGTCTTGGATATGGTCCCCCAATGGGGTCGCCTGCTGAATATCTGGGCGATGCTTTCGGGCAATCCGAGGCGTTGGAACTTATCCAGGATCCTTTCAAAGAGACTGGTGCAAAAGCGCGCAGATCGAAACACGATATTGGAGGAGATTTCCACCTGGGAGAGATACCATTCATGTTGCAGATACCGGGAGCAGGTAGAATATTTCCCTTTGTCGAACTTGAAGAAGAGGTTCATCCAGTGGGTGACTCTGTTGAGAACCGCTCTGCCATGTAGTGACTCCACAGCCTTGCGGATGGCTTCCGGATCGTCTACATCCACGAAAGCATTGTCATGGCGGCGGTAATGAACGCCCTGCTTGTCCAGTTGGACCTCAATAGCGTTGTGGCCGTTGAAATAGAATTCGCACCGGAAGGGCAGATACGATGAGATTTTCAGATAGCACGGCCCTCCCAGAAGCTGGTCGTGGAAGTAGATGTAGTACTGCTTCACCGGTTTGCGGCAATCGTAGAGTTTTTCGTATTTCTTGCTGTTTTGGGAGGTGAGTTCCCGGCATGCAAAGGTTCTTACCGGTTCTTTATCCGTCAGGATACAATACAGGCGATCACCTTTGCCGACATCATGCCGGGCGTATTTCTCCTGGACAAACTTCTGTTTGGCCCCGTCTTTCCCACCGCCCATGGAAGGCCACCAGTGAATGGGAATCTCCTTCGCCTGGGCGACCTTCAGAATATGGGCGTTCAACTGATCGGTCAAGATGCGCATGACGCCATTGGAGAGTTTCCTGAATCCCATCGCCCTGAGGAACTTGACCACGCCGCCTGGAAAGAACAGCCACAGGATGTATCCCCGCAGGATGACACGATCGAAGCAACTGTATTTGAACTTGATATTCTGGGAGAATTGGTGCATAAAGGAATTCTTCATGGGCAGTGTCCTTTCTATAGGGCTTTTCTTAGCAGAACATCCTAATATAGGACTGCCCGTGAAAAATCAATCATATGCAGGCTGCGCAGGTCATGAGGATAACCTTGGCTACTTACCTTGTTACCGGGTGTGCTGGATTCATAGGTTGGAAGGTTAGCGAGTTCTTACTGGCCGATGGCCACACCGTGGTGGGCGTGGACAACCTCAACGATGCCTATGATGTGCGCCTCAAGCAGTGGCGCCTGGATCAAATCAAGGACTACCCAAACTTCACCTTCCACTGCCTGGACATCACCGACCGGGAAGGGCTGCGGACATCATTCAATCAGCAATCCGAGATCCAAGATCCGAAATTTGATGCCGTCATCAACCTCGCCGCTCGTGCTGGTGTCCGTCAGTCCGTCGAGAATCCCTGGGTCTACTTCGAAACCAACACCACCGGCACGCTGAACCTGCTGGAGCTGTGCCGGGAGTTCGGGGTGAAGAAGTTTGTGCTGGCCTCTACATCCAGCCTCTATGGGGCAAATAATCCCCGGCCCTTCCGTGAGGATGACAACACCAACAGCCCCCTTTCACCCTACGCGGCCTCGAAGAAGGCGGCCGAGGCACTGTGTTACACCTATCACTACTTGTATGACATTGACGTGACGGTGCTGCGTTATTTCACCGTCTATGGCCCAGCGGGGCGACCGGACATGAGTCTGTTTCGTTTCGTGCAGTGGATCAGCGAGGGATGGCCGGTAGTTGTGTACGGTGACGGCAGGCAGTCTCGGGACTTCACGTATGTAAACGACATTGCCCGGGGGACACTGGCGGCACTGAAGCCGATGGGATACGAGGTGATCAACCTGGGCTCTGATGAACCCATCGAGCTGAATGACGCCATCCGATTAGTTGAGGAGTTGGTAGAGAAGAAGGCAAACATCGAATACGAGCCCCGCCACCCGGCTGATGTGATGGCAACGTGGGCAGACATCGGGAAAGCGGAGCGATTACTTGGATGGCGGCCACAGACGCGGCTTTTAGAGGAAGGTGTAACTCAGTCGGTTAGTTGGAACCAGGAGAACCGGACGTGGGCAAAAGACGTGTCAACAAGGTAAATTTACAACCATAGGAACCATTGCGATGATTCACTCCCCCACCAGTCCGAAGATAAGGCTCTCTCCCCAGAAAATGGGTCAGCTCCACATTCATCATCGCCGTCAGGTAATTCCCGACGATTTCTCTAATATCCAACCGTATCATCTCAAAAAGTTGCTCCGGTCGCTCCTGAATCCCCTTGGAAATTTCCGCAATCTCAGTTACCGAAATCTCCAGTTTCATGGCGCTTTCTCCTTTCATCTATGGCTTTTGGTTAAAACCCTTGTGAAGGAAAAGCGCTTTTTTTCTACCTTTTTCCCTATATCAATTTTACACAAGATATTTTACACTACCACCGATTTAAAGAAAAGATGGAAAATGTTTTGGGACGGAGATTTGATATCAAAAAGGCAGGTAGAAAACCTAAATTGTGAACCCGTCTCCGATTTACGTCCCGTACGTGCTATGAAGAAAGAGCAAAAGGGCGAGATAAATGGCTGTCCCCATTTTTTGTGTCTTGACACCGTTTGTTCCCCCTGTAAAGAAGTTTTAAATAACTAAACAAACATATTATACGAGGAGGTTATGAAATGGGTTCCGCAACAATTAATAAATTAATAGAGGACTTTAGCTATCTGAAACTCGATGATAAAGAGTATGCAATTGAAATTATAGAGAAACAACTAATAGAGGCTAAGAGAGACGCTATCGCAAAAAGGGCTAAAGAGGCAATGGCTGACTTAAGGAAAGGAGTGGTAAAAAAAGGAACTGTAAAAGAACTTTATAAGGATCTGGAAATTGATTAAAGTAACCTGGGATCAGGGCTTCAAGAAGATATATCAGAAGAAAGTAAAGAACAACGATGAACTTAAAAAGAAATTCTGGAAAGCAATGGAATTGTTTTCGGAAAATCCTTTTAATCCACATTTAAGAACACATAAATTAACTGGAAAACTTGAGGGCCTCTGGGCATTCAGTGTGACATACGACTGTCGGGTAAGCTTTAGTTTTTTGAGTAAAAGTGAAGTCCTGTTAATAGATATTGGCGGTCATGACGAAGTTTACTAAACAGCTGGTTAGCCTGCCAGCCTGCTCGCTTTCCAGCTTGATAGCTTGCAGGCTTGCCAGCCCAAAAGGAAAATTTATGGAATTACTTGAAAAGATTAAATCAAAAAAGGCTAATATAGGTGTTATTGGGGTTGGTTATGTGGGATTACCATTGGTTATAGAGTTCTTAAAGGCAGGTTTTCGGGTAGCTGGATTTGATGTAGATGATGAAAAGGTCAGGTTATTAAGGGAGGGTAAAAGCTATATAAAGCATATCAGTTCTTCAACGCTCACCTCTCACCGTTCACTGTTTACACCGACAACCGACTTTAGTTACCTCTCGGCCATGGAGTGCATAATCATCTGTGTTCCGACGCCACTCAATAAGAATCGTGAACCAGATATGTCCTATGTGTTCAATACCACTAAAACCATTGCCCAACACCTCCGTAAAGGTCAATTAATTGTTCTTGAATCCACCACTTATCCAGGAACAACAGATGAAGACATAAGGGAGATACTTGAGGGAACAGGGCTAAAGGCGGGAGAGGATTTCTATCTCGCCTACTCACCTGAAAGGGAAGACCCTGCCAATAAGGATTATACGGCGAGAACAATTCCAAAAGTTGTTGGTGGCTATACAGAAAGATGTCTTTCCGTTGCAAGAGCCCTCTATGATTCTATAGTGGTTAAGACAATACCTGTTTCATCGACAAAGGTCGCAGAGGCAACAAAGCTCCTTGAGAATATCTATAGGGTAGTAAACATTGCCCTTGTAAACGAGCTTAAAATGCTCTGCGAGAGGATGAAAATCGATATCTGGGAGGTTATAGAGGCAGCAGCTACAAAGCTTTTTGGTTTTCAGGCATTCTATCCTGGCCCTGGGCTTGGAGGACACTGTATCCCCATTGACCCATTCTATCTTACATGGAAGGCAAGAGAATATGACTTTTCAACCAAATTTATAGAACTTGCAGGTGAGATAAACACCAACATGCCCTATTATGTAGTTCAGAAGACCATAGAGGCCTTAAATGAAAGGGGCAAGGGTCTTAATCCTTGGTCTTGCGTATAAAAGGGATGTAGATGACCCGAGAGAATCCCCTTCTTTCAGATTGATAGAGCTTTTGGAGGAAAAGGGGGCGATAGTTGATTACAATGACCCTTACATACCAAAGGCCCCAAAGATGAGGAGACATAAGATTGAAAAAGAGTCTATCTATTTAACAAAAGAAAACCTGTCAAAATATGACTGTGTTTTGATAGCTACCGACCATTCAAGCTATGATCCAGACTTTATTGTCAGGCATTCAAAGTTGATTATAGATACGAGAAATCTAATCAAGGAAAGGGATAATTCTAAGGTTCAGAGGGCATAGAAGGTCTCATGCAGAGAAGAGAAACCGTAAGATTTCTTGAAAATCCAGAGGAAACCTTGTGCAAGTCCCCCACAACTTCACATAATATGGGGTTCCCCATATTATCCCGCAAGAATAGTGGGGCCCTGCGGCTAATGGTCGGTAATGACGGAGATAGAGGTCCAGGGGCAGCCGGCGGTAGCCCTGTTCGACACTGGAACACTTTACTCCTATGCCCGTGAGACCTTGGCCGGAGATACCCCTAAGGATAGAGGTTCCTGTCCCTCCTCGCGTCGCTTTGGGTGGGTGGGAGGGTGATTGAGATCCGAGAACTTCGTTTCGTCAAAGGGAGAACCGAAGGATTGGACTTTGTCACTGAGGTAGTTCCAGTGGATGAGTTAGGTACGGCCGACGGCCAAGAGCTTGGAAGGGTTATGGCGTCGGGAGTTCACCGAGTTCTAGGAGGCCCCATGCCATTTCGGTTCAAGGGACTCAGCCGAAGAGGTAGGGACGTAGGAAAAATAGGGATTGGGCAAGGTAAACGGTATCTGTCCCCAGTCCCAGTCGTCTCCAGTCCCCCATTTTTGTCGAAGAAAGAATGAGGAGATTTAATTGCAACTTGGCATAAAATTAAACTTATGGAGTGAAGAACATGAAATACAAGCTTCTAAAAAGGGTAGGACTGCTTACCTCTCTCCTTTTTGCCGGTAGTTTACTGGTTGGCTATGGGATCTCAACAGGACAGGAAAGTGATAGGGATAAGGAGCGGGCTTTGAGGTATTATTTAGGGACTCGTATCGGTGGACAATTAGACCGCAGAGCTCTATCTCCTGAGGAGAGAGCAAGGGGTGGGGTTACAGGGCTTAAAGAGGGGGAAGAGATTCCATCAAGGAAAGATATAGATGTTAACTACAGTTTTATTAATAGAGGTAATTGCAAAACTCGAAATTTAGTTGAATTTTGCAATCAATGGTATGAAC
>JASEGZ010000036.1:12396-21408 GCA_030018935.1 Syntrophales bacterium | reverse complement strand
TAAAGAGGAAATGGTGGGCGGTACTGGGATTGAACCAGTGACTTCTACCGTGTGAAGGTAGCACTCTCCCGCTGAGTTAACCGCCCGGTCAGGTCAGGGTTACCTATATCTCAAAGGAGGCTCTTTTTCAAGAGAAAAATACCTGGGGCATGGAAGAATCTCAGCAGGAGGGGGTCTTATACAGATCAAAGAGAACCATTCAATGCGGCAATAACACCTTCCTGTATTCATTGACGAGCAACTGCCTGTCGATCCCGTGATCAATAAAATCCCAGGGCAGGATTTCATCAAGACCCTTTTGGCGATAAACATAAAAATCTGGATTCACATTGACCTCTTTAAATGCCCGGGACCAGTTGCCGTTATGCCTGTGGACCGAAAAAAGAATTCTGCCCACCAGTCTGTCACCGAGGGACAACAGGGCCTGAATGTAGCTCCATTTCGGGAGATCATGTACCACCTTGATCGTTGATTCCCGGCCGAGGGCACTGGTGATTCTTCTAATCCTTCTTCTCACAGTATTGACATCTTCAAGGGGTTGCCATTGAAAAGGCGTTGCCGGCTTAGGGATGAATTGATTGATGCTGAGGGTAATGCGTTTGAACCGCCTTCTCCCTGCAGAATGGCTCATGGCATGGTACTTGATCTTTTTGGCCAGATGGATGACGGCCTCGATATCCTCATCCGTTTCGGTCGGCAGTCCCACCATAAAGTAAAGCCTGATATTGGCAATACCATGTTCTAACAATAATTCAACGGCATCAAAGATATGGACATCCGTAATCCCCTTGTGGATCACATCCCTCAAGCGCTGGGTGCCTGCTTCCGGGGCCAGGGATACAGTTTTCACTCCAGTTTCCTCAAGCAAGGCGGCAATCTCGTGGTTTAGTCTGTCCAATCTCAGGGACCCGATGGCTACCTCGCCTTTTCGCTCCAGGATAGACCGGCAAAGGGAAAGCAGATCGGGATGATCTGATACTGCCGCGCCGAGTAAACCAACCTTCTCCTGTTTCTCAATCCCCCGGACGAACGATGGCTTAAGGGTGCTTACATCCCTGAATCTTGCCGGCCTGCACACAAATCCCGCCGCGCAGAAACGACATCCACGCTGGCAGCCCCTGCTCACCTCTGTAAGGAACATCCCTCCAAATTCTGCATCCGGGGCGGTGATGCATTGCTCGGTCGTAAAGGTGTTGATGTCCGTAATCCATCTTTTCTCTATCTTCTCGGGAAATGAAAGATCAACAGGTTCAATGCTCTCTATGAGATGGTCTGTTCTGTAGGTTACCCGGTAACATTTTGGTACATAGGCTCCCCTGATCTCTTTTTGCACGCGGAAAAGGACCTCATCCCTCGGCAGACCACGACGGCGTGATACCTCAAAGGTATGAAGAAACTCGGGAATGACCTCTTCCCCTTCGCCCAGTAAAAAAAGGTCAAAAATATCGGCCAGAGGTTCAGGATTCAGAGTGACGGATATACCTCCCCCGATAACGAACGGTTCTGTTTCCCTTCTCTGCTTGGCATCGAGGGTAACTCTTCCCATATCCAGGATCTTTAATATGTTGGGATAGTCGTTTTCAAAAGAGAGGGAAAAGGCGACGATGTCAAAGTCGGCAAGAGGTCTCTGCGACTCCAAACTGAAAAGGGGGGACGATCTTGAGGTGAATTCTGCTTCGTCCCCAGGATCGGGAAGGAAAACCCTTTCACAGAGAAAGGAGGGGTGACGGTTCAAAAGGGCATAGATGGTCTGGAACCCGAGGTTGGACATCCCTGTCCGATATAAATTCGGGTAGGCGAGACAAACTGTTAAGGCATCTCCCCAGACCTTTTTTTGGTATCCATCTTCACGGGCTAAGAGATCATGGTATTTTTTTTTGAGCGCCCAGGACATTATCAGTCATCAGTCATCAGTCATACGTCTTTTGACATACGACATACGACTATTTTTTAATCCGCCTGCCTTCTCAGAAATGTGGGAATTTCGAGATCCTGATTATCGTCGTCATCAGACACATCCAGCTTGACCGTATTGAAATTATCATCAATGAGTTTTCCCTGCCTGAGGTAGGTAGGCATGGAGAGATCATCCCGACGATAGCCTTCAAGATGCGAGACACTGATTCGTTTCTTCTTTCCATTATCTTCAAAACCGGTGGCGATCACTGTGATGCGTATCTCATCTCCCATACCTTCATCAATAACGGTTCCAAAGATGATATTCGCATCCTCATGAGCTTCAGCATGGATCAGGGAAGATGCCTCATTGATCTCGTAAAGTGATATATCTGGCCCTCCTGTAATGTTCAGAAGGACACCATGGGCGCCTTGAATGGTGTTATCCTCCAGGAGGGGAGAGGAGATTGCTTTCTGTGCAGCCTCCGCGGCCCGGTTTTCTCCCCCTGCAATACCGGTGCCTATAATGGCCAGTCCCATCCCGGACATCACTTTCTTGACATCGGTAAAGTCATGGTTGATCAACCCCGGTACGGTAATCAAATCAGAGACTCCCTTCACGGCATGATGCAGGATGTCATCCGCCTTCTTGAAGGCATCTAATAACGAGATGTTCCTCCCACCCAGACTGAGGAGTCTCTGATTGGGAATAACGATCAGGGTATCAACTACCTTCCTCAACTCAGCAATACCCTCTTCCGCCTGCATGCTGCGTTTCTTGCCTTCAAACTGAAAAGGTTTTGTGACAATGGCAACGGTAAGCGCTCCCACCTCCCTGGCGATTTCTGCTAAAACTGGCGCGCCTCCGGTTCCTGTACCGCCGCCCAGGCCAGCGGTAATAAAAACCATATCTGCCCCTTCGATGTGTTTCCTCAATATGTCCTTACTTTCAATGGCCGCCATTTTACCCACCTCAGGATCTGAACCTGCTCCCAAACCTCCTGCACCTAACTGAATCTTGATCGGCGAGATAGATGCTGAGAGGGCCTGGGCATCTGTGTTGGCCGCAATTAATTCAACACCTCTGAGGTTGTATGATACCATAGTATTTACGGCATTTCCTCCCCCTCCCCCAATACCAATCACTTTAATCTTTGCCGGGTTTGTACTACCCTGATCAGATAATTCAAACATAGTTCCCCTCCTTCTTCTAAAAGAATTCCAATAACCATTTTTTCATCTTTTTCACCATGTTACCGAACCCTTCCCCACCCCTTTTAAATACGTCTCTGGGTACATTTCTGCTTCCATAAATAACGAGGCCCACACCTGTTGCGTACATAGGACTCTTCACGACATCCGTCAGTCCTCCTATGCCTGTGGGATATCCTCTCCTGACAGGCATATTAAAGACCTGTTCTGCCAGCTCCGTGATCCCCTCTAAGATAGCCGTTCCCCCCGTCAAAACAACACCTGCCGCCAGGTGGTCTTCGCAACCTGACCTGATGATTTCTCTGTAAGCCATATTGAGAATCTCCTCCATACGAGGTTCGACAATCCTTCCGAGTATCTGGCGGGAGACCTCTCTCGGTTCCCTCCCACCTACACTGGGGACCTCGATGGTTTCATCTTTCCGTATCAACGGGATGTATGCACAGCCGTATTTTATTTTTATCTTTTCCGCCTCCGTAAGGGGTGTCCTCAGGCCGGTAGAGATATCGCTCGTAAGATAGTTACCCCCGCCCAGCAAGACGGCCGTATGCTTTATGCTGCCTTCAGTGAAGACCACGATATTTGTGATTCCACCACCGACATCTAACAGGGCCACGCCTAAATCCTTTTCATCGGGACTGAGAACAGCCTCGCTCGCTGCAAGCTGTTCCAGAACAATGTCATTTATATCCAATCCCACACGGACGATAGATTTCACCACATTCTCTATAGAGGTAATAGAGCCAGTGACGATGTGAACTTTTGCCTCCAGTCGCACACCGGACATCCCGACAGGGTCTCTGATACCGCCCTGGTCATCAACGATGTAATGTTGGGGCAAGGTATGGAGTATCTCTCTATCGAGGGGAATGGCGATGGCCTTCGACTCTTCGATAGCCCTCTGGACATCGTTTTCATCAACCTCACGGCCCTTGACAGCAACGATACCGAGACTATTCTGACCCTTGATGTGACCTCCTGCAATGCCGGCGTAAACGGAACTGATCTCGCACCCAGATACATGTTCAGCTTCTTCCACCGCCTTTTTGATGGTATCCACTGTGCTTTCGATATTGACCACGACACCTTTCCTCAATCCTTCTGAGGGGTGAGAGCCTATGCCGATAATATCAATACCCGTATCCTTGATTTCACCGACAACGGCACACGTCTTTGTGGTTCCTATATCTAATCCAACGACGACATTTCCTTTCTTAGCCATCTATCCACCTGCCCTTTCCCTCATGAGAGAGGTCAGCAAATAGTAACCCCTTACCACTGTTTCCTGTCGAGAGCTTTGCAAAGCTCTCCTGTCACGACTCGTAAGCGATCAGCTATCACCGATCAGTAACCCCTGGTAGCTTTTTGTTTTTGCTGAAAACCTGAAGGCTGATAGCTAAACACTCTTACCATGACTATAACGTTCTGTATTGTTTCTCTGCCCTTACAGGTTTTATGGAACCTGCTATATTTCTCCTCTGAACGGTAATTTTAACAGGATCACTAAGATCAATGCGTAAAAAACCCCCTCTTAGATTTTTCCTGGTAAGATCGGCCATGACGGGAATCAGGCGTTTTAATTTATTTTCATAACTGTCAAAACCGAGCTGGAGGCTCATACCGTCATTGGTAAAAAGAGAAAGCCCAGAAATCTCACTTCCGTGGACTTCAGAAATACGGTCTATGGTTGGAAAATCTCTCGATGTGGCGAGATAACGTAAAAGTTTAAGGGATTTTTTAATAAGTTCCGGGTTCGTCTTTTTGCCGCTGGCACATCCGGTCAGCACGGGAAGATCGGCTTCATCACCCGCTTCCAGTCTCTTAAAGGCAACGCCATCAAGATCCATAAGGTAGAAACCACTGTCCCCCTGGATTAAGGCAACGGGAGTTCTCTCCCGAACCTCAATCACCAGTCGGTCAGGAAGCTCCCTACCTATGGAGACATCCCTGACCCAGGGATTCGTCGAGATCCTTCGGGTGATAGTATTCATATTGACAGTTAAGATATTCTGCGCTGGTTTAATGGCGGCCAGTAACAGGATGTCTTTTTCCGTAAGTTCCTTACAACCCCTGACAGCGGTCTCCCTGATCTGAAAATAGGGGGAACTGATTGTATAATTGTACCCGAAGATCATTATCATCGTGATCGTAAGAATGGCACTGAGCAGAAAGAAGACCTTAAAAACTTCCCGGAATATATTCCCCGAACGTCTCTTAAGTCTGTTTCTCCTTGTTAACCATTTTGTTTTCCAAGACTTCTTCACCCATCCTCCCCAATGATCATGACCTCGGCCTCGAGGGCAATCCCCCTTTCCTTTAAAACCCTCTTCTTTACCATCTCAATCAGGGCAAGGATATCACCTGCCTCTGCATGTCCCAGGTTGACAATGAAGTTTCCGTGTCTTTCCGATATCATTGCATCGCCTATCCGGGCACCCTTGAGGCCAATTTCATCAATGATCTGGCCTGCGGGAATATTCGGGGGATTCTTAAATATGGAACCGGCGCTACGATACTCAAGGGGGTGTTTTTTCTTCCGCAAACTGAGGATCTCGGTAATTCTTTCCCGTATCACCTCCCCTGTTCCCCTCCTCAGGAGAAACGAGGCACCGGTAATGATTGATCCCTCTGGTAGGTCAAGGTTCCTGTATGCAAAATCGAGATCATCTCTCTTAACCTTAAGGATTTTCCCCCCCTTGTTCAACAGGTTGACCCATTCCACTATATCCTTGATCTCGCTTCCGTAGGCGCCAGCATTCATCCTGATACCCCCCCCCACGCTCCCGGGGATGCCGGCACAGAATTCGATACCGGTAAAAGCCCCATTGACAGAAAGGTTGACGATTTCACTCAGGGCAACCCCTGCCTCTGCATAAATGGAGACCATATCGTTTTCTCTCGCCTTAACACTGATCTCATGAAGGCCTTTCAGGCAGATGATGGCGCCCCTATAACCTCCATCCTTCACGATTAGATTTGTCCAGTTACCAACAGGAATAAAAGATACCTGACAGTCCTTTAGATAAGAAACTACCCGTATAAGCTCCTCTGCACTCTGCGGGAAAACCATAACGTCAGCCCTACCACCAACACCGATTGAGGTGTAGCGATCCGTTGGTTCATCGAAGAGAACCGTGCCGGGGGTCATGTTTTTCAATTCTTCTTGGAACAGTGCACCTTTTATCATCCAGCTCCCCGTTTCCCTCTCCCTGACCCCTAATCCCTGTCCCCTGATTCCTCCGCTGCCCTCCTCAGAAACTCTTCCCCGATCTTCCACACATTTCCTGCACCGAGGGTGATGATGGTATCCGAGGGCTTGGCGATTAAAAGCAAATGGTCAACAATCTCGTCGAAACCTGACATATACATGACGTCTCTGTGACCACATTTTCGGATGCCCTCACAGAGACTGAAGGCATTTATGCCCTCTATCGCTTCTTCACCGGCCGGGTAGATATCGGTTACGATGAGGGTATCAGTGTCGGAAAAGGCTGTGAGAAATTCATGAAAGAGGGCCTTTGTCCGGGTATAGCGGTGGGGTTGAAATACCGTGACAATCTTTTCCTTCCACACCTGTCTTGTTGCGGCAAGGGTTTCCCTGATTTCGGTCGGATGATGGCCGTAATCATCAATCACGGTGATCCCCCTGACCTTTCCCTTGACCTCCAGCCGGCGATGAACTCCAACGAAGCTCTTAAGTCCTTCTCTGATAGTTGAAAATTCCATCTCGAGTTCACAGGCCACGGCAATCACCGCGAGGGCATTGTAAACGTTGAACAGACCGGGAACATTCAATATCACGTCTCCCAGAAAATCCTCCCTGTGATAAAGGGAAAAATGGGTAGAGAAGCCGGCAAACGATATATCCACTGCCCGATAGTCCGATGGCGGGCCAAGGCCGTAAGTAATTGTTCTTCTTTTTATCTTGGGAAGTATATCTCTAACATGCTCATCGTCGGCACAGAGTATTGTGGAACCGTAAAAGGGGACACTATTGGCAAACTGGAGGAAGGCCTCCTTGATCTCTCCCATGTCCCGGTAATAATCAAGATGCTCGAGGTCAATATTGGTAATCACGGCGAGGGAGGGAGATAACTTGAGAAAAGAACCGTCACTTTCGTCGGCCTCCGCCACAATAATCGCCCCTTCTCCCATTTTTGCATTACTGCCGATACTGGCCAGTTTCCCGCCGATCACCATGGTGGGATCAAGCCCGCCATGGGCAAGGACGGTAGCCACCATGGAGGTGGTTGTTGTTTTTCCGTGACTTCCCGATACAGCGATGGAAAACTTCATCTTCAAAAGCTCGGCAAGCATCTCTGCCCGTGGTATGACCGGAATATTTCTCCTCTGCGCCTCTAATACCTCGGGATTATCGGCCTTTACAGCGGTTGATTGGACAACCACATCTGTATCACCGATATTGGAGGCGTGATGACCACTGAAAATCCTAACACCGAGAGATGCCAGTCGCTGAGTAATATCGGAGGGGTTGAGGTCCGATCCGCTAATTGCATAGCCAAGGTTGAGGAGCACCTCCGCAATGCCGCTCATACCGATACCACCTATCCCCACAAAATGGATGCCTTTCACCCTTCTGCGCATGCCTATTATTCTATCGTTGGCCATAATCGCCCCTGCCGTCTGGTTCAGCCTTTTACCATCGCCATACATGCATCCACAATATCCGCCGCCGCTCTGATATTGCCCAGACCGGCCGACTTTATCTCCATCTCCCTGATCATCTCCGGCTGGCGGTAAAACCGCCGGATGACCTCGGCCAGGCGTTTGCCTTCAACTTCTTTTTCCGGGATCATTTCCGCCGCTCCAGTCTTCACGAGGACTTCAGCGTTTCTCGTCTGGTGATCACCCACGGCAAAGGGGAAGGGTATCAGGATGGCTGCCTTTCCCATTGCCGTGATTTCGGCAACTGTTGTCGCCCCTGCCCTGCAAATCAGTAAATCTGCCCTTCTGAAAGCCGAAGCCATATCCATGATAAAGGGTAAAACCTCTGCCTTAATCCCCTTAACCCGGTAAACCTTTGACACCTCCTCCAGGTCATTATACCCCGTCTGGTGTATGATCCTCAGTCGCTCTCTCATCTCTTTTAAATGTTCTATAGCATTGATGAGAGCCATGTTGATGGCATGTGCACCCTGGCTCCCGCCAAAGATAAGAATTGTAAAGTTCTCTATCCTTCCCTTCTCGACCCCTCCTTCCTGATCCGTGATCCTGGAAAAAAACGCTGCCCTGATAGGATTTCCGGTAACGAGGGCCTTTCTTTCCGGAAACCACTTTCTTGTCTCTGAAAAGGTTAAGAACACCTTATCCACAAACCTTCCTAAGATCCTGTTAGTAATTCCCGGCAGGACGTTTTGTTCTGCCACGGCTGTTTTGATACCCATAAAATGGGCCGTGATCACAGCAGGTCCGGACACATAACCACCTACACCAATGACGATGTCGGGACGGAACTCACGGATAATCTTGAAAGATCGCAGCAAACTCCGGGGAATCTTAAGCAGGGAACTCCCCCTTTCGAGAAGTCCTTTCCCCTTGAGCCCCCCCACATCAAGGATACGCAAGGGAAATCCAAGATCTCTTAGAACATTCTTTTCCAACCCTCTGTCAGTCCCAATGAACAGAACAATATTTTTTTGTTCTCTCCTTTGGAACTCCTCCGCGATGGCGATCCCGGGGAAAAGGTGGCCTCCCGTTCCTCCCCCTGCGATAATAACCTTCACAACGTCCCCCGACCCCTTACCCTTACGTCATATGACATACGTCATACGTCATATGTCTTATGTCATACGACTTACGACATATGACTTACGACTTACGACTTACGACTTACTCTTCCGGTAGGAAGAGATATTCAGGAGAATCCCCACCGCCGCGAGAGAC
>JASEGZ010000036.1:0-12296 GCA_030018935.1 Syntrophales bacterium | reverse complement strand
CTTACTCTTCCGGTAGGAAGAGATATTCAGGAGAATCCCCACCGCCGCGAGAGACATAATCAAGGATGTCCCACCATAACTGATAAAGGGGAGTGCCAACCCCTTGATGGGAATCAATCCCATCACGCCGGCAATATTGATAAATGCCTCCAGGGCAATAATCATGGTCAATCCGGCAGCAAGAAGGGTACCAAAGAGATCGGGGACCTTAATGGAGATGAGAAAACCCCGGACAATAAAAACGGCAAAGAGGGAAATAATAATGGCCACCCCGATAAAACCCATCTCCTCGGCGGTAACTGCGAGGATAAAGTCGGTGTGCGGCTCAGGGAGATAAAAGAGTTTCTGCATGCTATCGCCAAGCCCCACGCCAAAGGTACCACCGGAACCAAAGGAGAGGAGTGACTGAATGATATGAAAACCTGAATCGAGGGGATCCTTCCAGGGGTCAAAGAAACTCATCAGTCTTTCCAGGCGGTAATTCTCGTGGATGACAAGCCATAACCCGATAGGGACAAACGCCGCCGCTATACCAGCAAGGTGCAGGATTCTGCTCCCAGATAAATAGAGCATCAGCATCATGATGATGACGGTGATTACTGCCGCGCCAAAATCTGGTTCTAACACGATCAGCCCGACAATAAGCAATGTGATGAACAGAGGAATCAGAATCCCCCGTTTGAATTCAGTTAAACGATCTGCCTTTCTCGAAAGAAAACAGGCGAGAAAGAGAACCATGGAGACCTTGGCCATTTCTGAAACCTGGAACGAAAACACCCCCAGTTTAAGCCATCGGGTGGCATGGCCTGCCCGAACTCCAAAGTGAGGAATCAGGAGCAGTGCAAGGAGAACCACCGACAGCATAATGCCGGGGTATGCCAATTTTTTCCACTGATGGTAGGGGATCTTCGTCAACATGACCATGATCCCCAACCCGAGGAAGACGAAAAAGAGCTGTTTTTTGATAAAATACTGTCCATCCTTGAACCGCTCCATCGCAAGGATAGAACTTGAGCTGTATATCATGGCAGTGCCGATGGTAATCAGGATCAACGTCACGAGAAGTAAGACAATATCCGGCCTCTTTTCAGGCAATCTGTTCATAGGCTTCTCACCACCTCTTTAAAGAACCTTCCCCTTGCCCGATAATCTGAAAACTCATCAAAACTTGCACATCCGGGGGAAAGCAGGACAACATCACCAGCAGACGAATGTTGCCAGGCCATCTCAATCGCCTCTGCCAGCGTGGCAACCTGTGCGGTTTTGACTATACCTCCGATCAGGGTGTTTATCCTCTCCTTTGCTTCACCAAAGAGAAGCAGTTCTTTGACCCTCTCTTTGACAAGAGAAGTCAGGAACTTGAAATCGCCCTCCTTATCCCTGCCCCCCATAAGCAAAATTACAGGCCTGGAAAAGGTTTCCAGTGCCCTCTGCACTGCACCCACATTGGTCCCCTTGGAATCGTCATAAAATGCCACACCATTTTTATCCCTCACAAATTCTATCCTGTGCGGTATCCCCCTAAAGGCCTCAACAGCCCTGATAATATTGTCAGATGAGCACCCGCATTCCCTGGCGGCAATCGCCGCGGCCATGACGTTTTCGATATTATGTCTGCCCGGTATCTTAACCATGGCGAGGGGATACTCCTCCCTCTTACCGTCACCACAATATACCAGTGAGTTAGCGTGGAGAGACATACCGTCCGGGAGCGTAGAAGAAGAACTGAAATACCGGATCCTGGCGGCGATTCTTTTTGACAGGGACTCTGACCGGGGATCGTCGGCATTGAGAATGGCGAGGTCTCCGGCCGTTTGATTCTCGAAGATCCTTTCCTTGGCCTGGCAATACGCCGCAAAGGTGCCGTGATAATTGACATGGTCACAGGTGGTGTTCAGGAGGGTCGCTATAAAAGGGTGAAAATGCTGAACCCACTGTAACTGGAAACTGCTGACCTCAACCACCACGTAATCGTCATCCTGTTTCCCCTCTACATAACCGATCAGTGGCTCACCGATATTCCCCACCACAGAAACCTTCTTCCCGCTCTTTTTCAGGATTTCCCCCATAAGAGTGACCGTGGTTGTTTTTCCGTTGGTGCCGGTGATAGCGATCATCGGCCGTTTTAAGAACCGCCAGGCAAGCTCAATCTCGCTCAAAATCGGTATCTTTCTCCTTACTGCTTCAGACAGAATAGGATTGAAGGGGGGCACACCGGGGGAGGGGATGACCATATCCGTCCGGGACAGAGAATAGGGGTCATAACTGCCGATTTCCAGATCTGCATGCAAATTACCCATTTCACGAAGGGTAACCTCCCATTCCGAGAGGGGTTTCTCATCGGTCACGGTCACCCTAACGCCCTGCCCGGTAAGAAAGCGGACCATGGCAACGCCTGTCTTACCGAGACCGATGACCAATATTCTCTTGCCTGCCATATCCATAGTAATCCTCAATCTCCCTTCCCTCACCTCAATTTCAGGGTACTGATAGCCAGAAGGGCAAGCAGAATAGAGATGATCCAGAACCGTACAATGATTTTGGGTTCCGCCCATCCCTTCAGCTCGAAATGGTGATGGAGCGGCGCCATTCTGAAGATGCGCCTCCCATGTGCAATCTTAAACCAACCGACCTGAAAGATAACCGAAAGAGTCTCCAGCACAAAGATCCCTCCCACAATGGCAAGGAGGATTTCCTGTTTTGTCAGGATGGCAAGGGTCCCCAGGGCACCACCGAGGGAAAGGGATCCCACATCCCCCATGAAAACCTGAGCCGGGTAAGCGTTGTACCAGAGGAAACCGATACCGGCGCCAACAATGGCGCCGCAGAAGATACTGAGCTCACCCGTCCCTGCAACGTAGGGTATTTGTAGGTAACCGGCAATTTTGGTGTTTCCTACCGCGTAGGCAAAGAAGAGATAAGTCATGAAACATGTAATGGCGGGACCGATCGCCAGGCCGTCCAGGCCATCTGTCAGATTGACAGCATTGGCGGCGCCCACAATGATAAATGTGGAAAGTATCACGTACCCCCATCCGAGGTCAGGTAAGATCGTTTTAAAAAAGGGGATGGTGACGTTAGAGGTAAAACCGGCCTTACGATACAGGATAATGCTGACAAAAAGGGCGATCATAATTTCTCCCGCCAGCCTGACTTTTCCCGGGATGCCATGAGCATTTTCATTCACTAATTTCCGATAGTCGTCCATAAAACCGATGAGGCCAAAACCGATGGTTACCATCAGGACAAGCCATATATAGTCCACGGTCAGATTCGCCCAGAGTAGTGTAGAGATGACAACGGCGAAGATAATCAAAATACCGCCCATGGTGGGGGTCCCCTTTTTTGACAGATGTGAGCCAGGCCCGTCTTCCCTGATGGGTTGGTCAATCTGGAGGGCATGAAGCTTCCTGATCAGCCAGGGGCCGATGACAAAACAAATCACTATTGCCGTAATCGTGGCAAAAATCGTCCTGAACGTAATGTACCGAAATACATTAAAGTAAGAACATGTATCATGCAGTGGGTATAAGAGATGGTAAAGCACTTTAAAGCTCCTTTAGGCACAAAGGCACAGAGTGGCAAAGGCACAAAGTTGTCATATTTATTTTTTACCTAAGCATTCGTTTTTTCTTTGTGCCTTTGTGTCTTTGCTCCTCTCAAGCCTACCTGATTCGCACCGGAAGCATAAAGACCAAATGCCCTAATAATTTCCTGAACGATCTCTTCCATTCTCATCTTCCTCGATCCCTTGACCAAGACCCAATCCCCTTTCTTTAAAGATGACTTAAGGTGAGCAACAATCTCGTCGGGGGTTTCCGGAAAGAATATCTGACTACCTGACATACCCCGTCTTATGGCACCTTTCGCCGTCGCCCGGGAAAATCTTCCTCTCAAGAAAATGGTGCCCACGCCGGTTTGGGCCATGAGAGACCCGATACCTTCGTGCATCTCCTCCACCTTTTCACCCAGTTCAAGCATATCGGCCATGATCACTGTGCTATTATGACTTTTTTTTAAATCCTCCAAGGTCTTCAGTGCCTCCCGAACAGATGCCGGATTGGCATTGTATGTATCGTCAATCAAAAAGGCTCCGTTTCTTAAGCGATGGACCTCCATACGCCCGGATAGGGGTTTAAAGGTCGCCAGGCCCCGGCAGATTGTGTGATATTCCATACCCAGCTGGCAGACAGCGACAGCGGCAAGGGCGTTGTAAATGTTGTGTAAGCCCACTGTCGCCATGGTAATTTCCTGGCCCATCCCACCTATCTTCAGGGTAAAACTCACCCCCTGCTCTCCCCTTGTTCTGATGTTTTCTGCCGACACATCGGCATCCCGGCTCATCCCGAAGGTTACCCGCCTTCCCTGCCACCGGCTGTCCAATTGCACCACTTCCCCATCGTCACAGTTGATAATGGCAACACCCTCCCCCGCCATGTTCTGGAAGAGATCGCCCTTTTCTTCCCTGATGACATCGAGAGACCCGAAACCCTCTAAATGAGCAGGGCCGATATTGGTGATCAGCCCTATATCGGGTGCGGCGATACGGGTCAGCCTGCCGATCTCTCCCGGTGTATTTGTTCCCATTTCGAGGATGACCACCTCATGTTGATCATTTATCCGAAAGATGGTCAGGGGAAGGCCGATGAGGTTATTAAAATTCCCCTCCGTCTTGACCACCTTCTTGGTAAGGCCGGCGATGTGAGCAGTCATCTCCTTGGTGGTCGTCTTTCCTGAACTTCCCGTGATGGCAATAACAGGAATGTGGAATCTCTTTCGCCAGAAATGGGCAATATCACCGAGGGCGCTTAGCGTATCATCCACACGGATTACGGTTATGTCTTTGAATTCTCCGTTGTCCGCATTGTCCACCGAATCTCTCTGGACGAGAAGCCCCACAGCCCCTCCCCTTACCGCAGCGCCAAGAAAGTCATGGCCGTTAAACCTCTCTCCTTTGAGAGGGACAAAGAGGTTTCCCTCTGACATATCCCTCGAATCTGTGGACACTCCATGAAACATCCTGTCGGCGCTACCACTGATCAGGGTCCCTCCCGTGGCCTTTAAAATTTCGTGACCCGCAAGGATGGGGGAGCGTGGGTTGTGGAAAATCCCCCCCTCCCCCCTTTGCG
Organism: Syntrophales bacterium; assembly: GCA_030018935.1. Classification (NCBI taxonomy): domain Bacteria; kingdom Pseudomonadati; phylum Thermodesulfobacteriota; class Syntrophia; order Syntrophales; species Syntrophales bacterium. The sequence continues at coordinate 7,167 of JASEGZ010000036.1, read as the reverse complement.
AAAGGGGGGCGAGGGGGGATTTAGTGTTCCCCATGCGGCGTTGGCCTGTCCATAACCGATTTATGACCTCTCTAACAACTTCCCTGTCGTCAAAGGGGAACCGCTGGTCCCCTATGATCTGATAATCCTCATGCCCCTTTCCCGCGATGAGGACAATGTCTGAGTTACCGGCAAGGGAGATGGCCTTCTCGATGGCCGTTCTCCGGTCGGGAATCACCACATAGCCTTTTTCAGTAATATTCTTATTAAGATCATCAGGAAGGTATCTTCTTATTGAACTGGCATGAATTCCCATTTCTATTTCCCTGATAATCTCTAACGGGTCTTCCGTGCGAGGATTATCTGAAGTCAATACGGCAAGGTCGGAGAATGTCGTGGCGGCCTTTCCCATGAGTGGCCTCTTCCCCCGATCCCTGTCACCACCACACCCGAAAACGGTGATAATTTTCCCCCTCTTAAGCTCAGATAAGTTCTCCAGCACCTTTTTCAGGGCATCGTATGTATGGGCATAATCCACGAATACCTGAGGTTGCCCCGCTTTGCTGATTACCTCCAGACGTCCCGGCGCCATTTTGAAGTTTTCAATGCCGGCCTGGATGCACCTTTCAGGGATATGAAGCAAAACAGCCGCTGCGGTAGCGGCCAATATATTGTAAAGATTGAACCTCCCCAGTAGAGGGGAGGAGACAGTAAATTGAGCCTGTCCTGTACGGATCGTTGCCTTTATCCCCTCTAAAGAAAGATTAAACTCCTCTGCGGCGACATCACATTCGTTTTCCATCCCGAATGTCAGAGAGGTCATCGCGATCTCTTTTACAAGTCTCTGCCCCCAGGGATCATCTATGTTTACGATCATCCTGTGTTCTTTACCCCCGGCCGGGAGAACCTCCTCAAAAAACCTCTTCTTTGTCTGGAAGTAGTTCTCCATCGTCTTGTGATAATCAAGATGCTCTGGTGAGAGGTTGGTAAAAATTCCCAGATCGAAGGCACAGTCATCAACCCTCTTTAAGTCAACGGCATGGGAGGAGACCTCCACAATGACATGGGTAATCCCGTCCTCTACCATTTCTCTCAGAATCTTCTGCATCTCAAATGACTCCGGGGTCGTGTTGGGCGCCGGTAACACCTTTCCCTTAAATCTGTAGTTGACTGTTCCCAGCACACCCACAGACAAACCTGCCGCCTGGAAAATGGATTCCATTAAATAGGTCACCGTTGTCTTTCCATTTGTCCCGGTAACACCGATAAGAAACATGAGAGAGGATGGGTGCAGATAAAAATTTTTCGCCAGCATTCCCAGTGCCCGGCGGCTGTTTACGACCTTTATGGCCGTTACTCCGGGAAACGAAAGAGATCCCTTTTCATAAACGATAAACCTTGCGCCCCGCGCGATAGCCTCCAAGATATAATCATGACCATCGGACTTAAGACCGGAAATGGCCACAAAAAGAGAATTCTCATGACAATTTTTTGAGTTATAGCAAAGGGAAGAAACCTCGCCGGTAAGGCTACCTCCGACCTTAAGCATCTCAACACCTTTCATTAAATGAGATAATTCCATATGTGACTGCTCAATACTTTTCCAAAACACAAAATTCAAATGTTCTAAACCGCTTTAAGTTTTGAATTTTAGTCATTTGATATTACTCAAGACTTATGACTTATGACTTACGACTTCAATCACCGGCGCTGAAAGAAACAGTACAGGAACGATGGTCTCTTATTGAGACACCTGGAGGCGGTTCCTGATTCACCGCCCAGCCATTTCCTCTCACATTGAGCTCGACATCTCTTTCCCTTGCCTTCTTCAAGGCCTCCCTGATGGTCATCCCTCTGAAATCCGGCACTACCGACTCATCCCCAGCAGTTTCCCCAACAGCATCGTCAGTCATCATCGCTGGTGTGGAGACGAGTTCGAATCTGCCGTTGATCCTTTCTTCTTCGAGAATGGGGAAGGAAGGTGAGACTCCTCTGATGTTTGTTTTAAAACACGTGACCATCTGCTCTCCGATATTTTTGAAGACAGGGGCCGCCGCCACACCTCCCCACTTGCCTCTCTGAGGCTCGTCGAGGGTAACCAGGATAGCTACCTGCGGATCCTCGGCGGGGAAAAATCCCATAAAGGAAGTCCTGACTTTTTCGGATGAGTAAACTCCACGGGCAAAATCAAATTTCTGTGATGTTCCCGTTTTCCCGGCGACAGACACATTGATGATGCGTGCATTCTTACCTGTACCGTCGTCATCCCCTACTACATCTGTAAGCATCGCGGTGAGCCTCTTCGCCGTGGCGGAGGAGATAACTCTCCTTACGACGGTCGGCCTATTCATCTTCACAATTTGTCCCTTTTTGTCCACCAATCCTCGTACAACGTAGGGTTTCATCAATACACCATCATTAGCTATAGCTGACAGCGCAGTGATTAACTGGATGGCGGTAACCGAGATGCCCTGCCCGAAGGCGATGGTCGCCGCATCAACTCTCCTCCACCTTTCTGATGGTCTGAGAAGTCCGGCAGACTCGCCAGGAAGATCGATCCCCGTCTTGGAACCAAATCCAAATCTCTTTATGTATTGATAAAACTTTTCTTTACCCAGCCTCTCAGAAACCTTAACAAAACCGATATTGCTGGAATACTTGATAATATCATGAAAGGAAAGGATGTTATATTTCTTCCTGTTTGCCTCGTGGATAATCCTGCCACCAACCAAATATCTCCCATTTTCACAATAAAACCTGTCGGTCTCCCTGACGACACCTTCTTCGAGGGCCCCTGCCGCCAGGAAGGGTTTAAAAATTGAACCCGGATCGAAACAATCGCTAATCGTCCTGTTTTTCCACTTCTCTGGATTGTAGTTGTTGGGATCGAACGCCGGCTCATTGGCCAGTGCCAGTATTTCACCCGTTCTGGGATCCATAACGATGGCAGAGGCGCCCTTCGCTCCTTTCGTCCGAACAGCCTCCCTTAACTGAGACTCAACAACGTACTGAATCCGGCTGTCAATTGTTAAAACGAGGTGATAACTTTCGTCCTCTGTACAGACAGATTTCTCAACCCGGGGATACAGTTTCTTTCCCTTGGCATCTCTTGCCCAGATCAGCTTCTCCGGTATTCCCTTCAGATGACGGTCATACCCCTGTTCCAGCCCCTCAAGACCATCAGAGTCTACACCGACAAATCCAATAAGATGGCCGGCCAGCTCTCCATTCGGATAAAAGCGTTTCGGTTCCTTGACTAAAAATATGCCGTCAATATTTTTTAGGAGATACTCTGCAGTTGCCACTTGATCAGGGGGGATTTTCCTTGCGAGAAAGCAGAAATTTTTATTTTTATAGTGGATAAGCTTTTGCAGGACAGTATCTTTATCAATATGGAGAAGGGAGGCCACTTTTCCGGCGATTTCATCAGGATTCTTCACCTTGGATGGATCGGCACAGACAGAATCTGCCATGATACTTGCCGCCAGTTTCTCGCCGTTTCGGTCAAAGATGATACCCCTTTCCGGGGGGAGTGACAAGGCCACAACGTGCTGCTTTTCTGCCATAGCTTTCAGGGTCTTGGAGGAGAGGACCTGAAGCTGCAACGCCCTTGATATGAGAGCAATAAAGAGGACCAGAAAAAATAACAGTAACGTTACTATTCTGAATCTCAGCCATTTTCCCGCTTCCATGGTCACTTTATCATCTCCCCCCGTAATCAAGCGTTCAGCTATCAGCCGTCAGCTTTCAGTAAAAACAAAGGCTTAAAAGGCTTTCCCCGTTAGATGTTTACTATTGACCGCTTACGTCTAGGAACGCAGTCATTTCAGAAGGACAACCTGCTCCCTCTCAGGGTAAGACATCTGCAATTTGTTTTTTGCAATCGCCTCGATACGCTGGGGCGATTTCAGGGTTGCGCATTCAACTTTCAGTTTTCTCTGCTCTTCAAGGAGTTGCTCCTTCACACTCATCTCCTCTGCCACTTGATATTCTAACTCTGTCATCTGGATGTGCGACCATACATAAACAAGGACCAAGGTCATGAAAATGACAGTAACAAAGATAAAGGTAGGATACTTTACTCTGGTAAATACCCTCTCGTTGTTTCGGACATCCTGTCCAATAACTTCCACTCGTGGCATTGCTCATATCCTCTCGGCCGTCCTGAGCTTAGCGCTTCTCGCTCTCGGATTGGACACAATTTCAGCATCACCGGGAATAACAGGTTTCCTGGTCAATACCTTCAACTTTGCCTTTCTCTCACAGGAACATGTAGGGAAATCAGGGGAACAGATACAACCCTTTTCCCAGGAGCGAAAACAGTTCTTTACAATCCTATCTTCCAGAGAGTGAAAGGAGATAATGGAAAACCTACCTCCCCTGCCCAGCATATCAATACCGCTATTTATCGCTCTTGTAAGGTTTAAAAGCTCGTCATTGACAGCTATCCTGATCGCCTGGAAGGTTCTAGTTGCCGGGTGTATTCTTTTTCGCCTGAACTGGGGAGGCAATGAAGCGACAACAATGGCGGCAAGCTCAGCCGTCGTCTTGATTGGAGATCGTTTCCTTCTTGCGGAGATCGCCTTTACAATTCTTCCCGCCATCATCTCCTCGCCATAATCTCTGATTATTCTTTCTAACTCTCTATCCGGAAGGGTGTTTATAAGATCATAGGCACTCTTTCCACGGCTACGATCCATACGCATGTCGAGAGGTGCGGGTAGAGAAAAACTGAAACCCCTCTCTGCCGTTTTAAACTGATGAGAAGAAACTCCCAAATCGAGGAGAATGCCATCAACTTTCTGGATGTTAAGATCTGCTAAAACATTGCCAATGTCTGCATAATTGGTCTTCACCAGGATTTTTCTGTTGCCAAAGGGCTTCAAGCGCCTTTCGGATTCAAGAAGAGCGTCGTCATCAATATCAATACCGATGAGCATGCCATCAGGTGATGTTTTTTTCAGTATCTCGTAGGCATGCCCCCCTCCTCCCAGGGTTCCGTCGAGGTAGATACCCCCCCGTTTACAACGAAGGGAGTCAACAACCTCCCCCACCATGACCGGCTTATGAAATTGGTCATCGGTCATTGGTCAATCGCCAATGAGGAAATTATATTCCTAAATCCGCCATGTACCTGCTGAAGCTGTCAATATCTTCGCCTGTGCTTTTCATTGCTTCCTCGAAACGTTCTCTGTTCCATATCTCGATCACCCTGATCATGCCTGCCAGAACGATATCTTTTTCGATCTTTGCATATTCCCTCAGATTGGGTGGAATCAGAACTCTTCCCTGGTTGTCAAGGGAACAGTCAACGGCACCTGACATGAAAAAGCGTTGAAAGGCCCTTACCTCTCTTCTTAAGAGAGAATGGTGAGTAACCTTCTCCTCGATTTCCCTCCATTCGTCATAAGGAAAAACCATCAGATAACCGTCCCAGTTTGTGATGACCAGTCTGTTGTCATATTTCTCCGCAAAGACCTCGCGCAGTTTCGCAGGAAAAATGACCCTTCCCTTGGCATCTATACTATGGTAATACTGGCCCCTAAATACAACAGACATCTGAAGTTTCCCTCCACAATAAACCACTTTACTCCACCTGGGCCAACTATAGAGAGGAAATGCGGGCTTGTCAAGAAAAAAAATTACTTTTTTTTCATTTTAATTTGATATTTTAAGACCGCCTGATTGTGAGCGGTAAGGCTGGATGAAAAGTGGTGGGAACCATCTTTTTTGGATACAAAAAAAAGATAGTCAACAGGTGCAGGATAAAGGACTGCGTATAACGAATCAATACCGGGGTTCCCAATGGGACCTGGTGGTAAGCCCTTTATTTTGTACGTATTATGAGGAGTATTTCTTCTTAAGTCACTTATTTTAATGTCTCCGTTAAAATGCTCGCAGTTATAGACCGCTGTGGGATCACTCTGTAGCTTCATTTTCCTTTTCAACCGGTTGTGAAAAACGGCGGATATCAAAACCTTTTCATCGCTACGCCCCGATTCCTTTCCGATGATAGAGGCAAGGGTCACAAATTCTGATACTGTCAATCCGATCTCTCCTGCTCTGTTTATCATCTCCGGGGTGACCTTTTTCCAGAATTGATCTACCATGATCTTAATGATTTCCCTTGTCCCCATAGCTCGGTTAAACATATAGGTGTCGGGGTATAGATATCCTTCTGCGGTGGTACCTTCTATGCCGAGAGAATTAAGGAATGATGGGTCTCTCGCAAGGGTCATAAACTCATCCTCATTAACAAGCCCCAGAGAAACCAGACGGACAGCGATTTCCCGCACTGTAATGTCCTCGGGAATAAGGATGGGGTGTTTTTTAATGTCACCCCTGACAAGTTTATCTATGACCTCTATGGGAGACAAGGAACTTACCAGCTCATATTCCCCTGCTTTGATACGTTTTGGGGCATTTTCCAATACGGCCAGTAAACAGAAAAAAGGCCTGTACTTTATCATGCCTGCTTTATAGAGAACATCAGTGACCTCGGAAAAACTGGTTCCTCTCGGAATATTGACCGTTGAGGTTCTGTTCTGATTGTCTGATGGGGTTTCAGCATAGTTCAGAAAAGACAGATAGAAGAAAGTGGGAATTATAACTACGATGACAGCGAGAGATATATTATATTTAGTGATTAATTTTAGCATCTCACAAACATTTGCCGGATATGTAAGGGGGAGATTTTTCCTCAGGGCTTGAGGGAATTCAGGTATCCCTGAAGGATCAGGCTGGCGGCGAGTTTATCCACCACATTTCTTCTCTTTTTCCTGCGCATATTAGCCCCGATAAGGATCTCTTCCGCCTCCTTCGTAGTCAGGGTTTCGTCCCATCTGATCACGGGAAGGGAAAATGTAGATTCAAGTATCCTGATAAAACGATTAACTTTTTCACACTGAATCCCCTCGGTGCCGTCGAGCCTTATCGGGTAACCGATGACGATTCTTTCCACACCATACCTTCTGATAAATCTAGCTATCGCTTCTATGTCCTGCTCTTGATTTTTTCTCGTAATGGTGGCAAGGACCTGAGCGGTAATTCCCAACTCATCACAAATCGCCACACCGATCCTTTTACTGCCGTAATCGAGACCCAAGATCCTCATTACGAGTTCCTTTTATAAGTTCAGACATCTGGAAATTTTGACATAAAATTGCTCATTGGGCATAGGAATTTGCC
>JASEGZ010000035.1 GCA_030018935.1 Syntrophales bacterium | reverse complement strand
CCCACGTCGCATGAATCCCCCCCCGCGATGAATCTGGAATTAAGGTCTCCTTCTCTATAAACTCAATGACCTCTCTTCTCTGTTAGACAGTTCCCTTCCTCTATGCGTAAAAAGTGCAAGAGTGAGAGTTATTTAGCTTTTTTTAGGATGGTCTTCTTTATATGAAATTATAAAGGCTATTAATGCTATAACTAAAGTTCCGGCAAGAACAATATAATAACCCTCCATTTCCTATTCCTCCCTTTCCGGTGGTATAGTAAAAAACGCTATTAAAAATAGGATTATGGCTACAACAACAATAGAAATTCCAGTGATAACATTAAGTTTGTCGGTAAGTATACCACCAATAAAACCTATTGTGAGCAAATATTTAGTAACATCCATCAGCATTTTACCAGCACTTGTTCGTCTTTTTCGATGTTTCATATCCTAATTATATCGCATTTTTCTTGAGACGATTTTCACATTCGTATAATTAAGTAAGATGTGCTGACTTCATGACGCCACTACACCCCTTGACCCCTCGAATCCTCTATATTTTATATTTACAACGAGAAGATCACAACAGATTAAATCGCCTTAAGGCATTCGCCAACCTGTTGTCCTCAAGGGAAAGCTCCCTGAGGGCATCCAGTACCCTCCGCAGAAGACCCTCCTTCTCTATAAACTCAATGGCCTCCCTCCTCGCCTCCCTGATGATCGTCCTCCTGTCCCAATAGCCAAACCCAATCACCACAGCCACCAGGGAGGTAAATATACCGGCAAGAATATACAGGAAATTGAACATATCTCCGAATCTCTTGTCGGCCTGTTCGAATCTCTTGTCAACCTGCTCAAATCTCTCGTTCATATCCTGCCGCAGCTCGGAGATCCTCTTGTCAATCTGCTCAAATCTTTTGTCAATCTCTCCCATCTTCATCCTGAGCTCGATGAGGAGTTCCCTGTCCTTTTTAGTAAAACCATCTTCTGCAAGGGCAGGAAACGAAAGAGTAAGCAAAAATAGAACAACCACTGCAACGAGATATCTCATGACCTTCAACATCCCTTCAGCCCTCTTCCAGGGGAATAAACACACCCTCAAGGGTGTTTTTCAAAATACTTCATAGTTATTAAGGCTACAATGGCAAATATACCGGCTACTACTACACCCCACATAAAACTACCCCTCCTTATCCCTTAAAGGTCAGCTACGGGTGGAAGGTTTACGACTTATGACTTATGACTTACGACTTACGACTTACGACTTACGACTCTATCTTTTGTTTATTGTTGGCCTCTCCCACGATAAACTCGGGACGAAAGATCCAGATGAGTGCAGGCATGAGGAACAGAGCGGTGAGGCCAGAGATGGCAAGCCATAGACCGATCAGGACCCCCATCTCGGCCTGGAACCGCAACGAGGAGAACATCCATAAAGCGATACAGGTAATCAGGGTAATCAAGGTAATCAGTACGCCTCTGCCGGCAGAGGATATAGAGTTGGTGATGGCGCCCATGAGGTCGTGACCCCGGCGCAGCTCTTCCCGGATGCCGTCACAGATGTAAAAGGCATAGTCAACACCCAGACCGATCCCTGTCGCCGCCACGGGCAAGGTGTTGATGGAGATCCCGATGTCTCTCCAGGCCATGAAGGCAAAAGTCACGGTATTGGAAATGATCACCGGTATCATGAAGAACATCCCTGCCATCACGGAGCGGTAGCCGACATAACTGACGATCACCACGGCCAGCAGCGCCAGGGCGATGGATTCGAGTTGGCCGGCAAGGATCACCTCGTTGACCGCTCCCAGGACACCTATCAACCCTCCGGCGAGGAGGTAGTCGGCCCCCGGTATGGGATGCTTGGCGGCAAATTCCTTCACCCGGGCAATCGCCGTACGGATGGTATCACCCTTATGATCCTTGATCATAAAGGTCACCGCGGCATTCTCGAATTGCGGATCAACGTACCTGTCTATATCCCCTGGTTCGGTGCCGGCGAGATAGATATAGACGAGTTCCGAATTTTCCGGGACGTCGGCTCCATACTCCTTGTAGCGCGGGTTACCTTCTCGCAGCAACGTCCTTATCTTCGGCAGGGCGTCGGCGAGTGAAAGTGAACCACCCACTTCCGGCTGCGCCTCCATGAAATTCTGGAAATAGTCCATGTAATCCAGGATGACCGGCTCCCTCATGGCATCATATTTTTCTGACGCGATCACGACAAACATCCTGTCGCTTCCTTCAAAGTTTTTATTTACCGCAGCAGCATCCAGGTTGTACTGCGAGTCGGACCAGAGGATCGGCGAGCCGGGACGGGTATCCCCCACCTTCAGCTTGAAGGCATAGATCCCGCTTACCACAAATATCACTAAGAAACCGATCACCACGGGGTAGCGCCACCGGGTGGTGATAATGCGGATGGGAACGGACAGGATCTTCCGCAGAATCGGGGCAATATCAATAGGATGCGCATATTTCCGCGGCCGCCTGCTCCAGGACAACAGCACGGGAATTTGCACAATCCCGCAGATAGCAATGGTTCCTACCCACACCCCCCCGATGATGGCAACCTTCTGCAGAAGCGGAATGGGGGTGAGGATTACCACCAGTATGCCTGCGGCATCCGTGGCCACGCCAAGCAGCCCGGGCTTGATCAATCCAAGCATGGCAGTCCTGGCCGCCACATGGGGTTCTGCCCCCTCGGCAACCTCGTAGTCAAACCGCGCGACAAACTGGACCGAATGGGAAATGCAGCGGGCAGTAATCAAAAAACCCAACACCACGGTCAGGGGATCCAGGTGAAAGCCGGCCATGCCGGCGATGCCGAACGCCCATATGGCGCAGAGGAGTCCAGCCATCATAGGAAAGAAAAGGCCTCGCCAGGTCCTCATGAGGAGAAGCAGGACGAGGGCGACGGCACCAATAGTGATAAAAAAGATTGTTATGGTTTCGGGCAGGTAATGATTCACCCAGCCGTAGAGGATCGGTTCCCCCACTACCCCCACCTTGACGCCACCCCCCTTGGCCTTGTCCGCAATCGCCATGATCTGTTTAAAGGCCGTATTATAATCCAACAGATGATCATAGAAGTCAACGGTAATCAGTGTTGACTTTAGATCCCGTGAGACGTAGCGGCCGTAAATCAGCTCATTGGCCAGAATGGCATCCCGGAGTTTGGTCATCTCTTCCTTGTTCTTAGGTATCTCAGGCCACATGATGGGGACACTTAGAATCTCTTCCGTGGATCCACGTATGTCCCGAAGCTTCTTAGAGGCTAAGGATATAATCTGGTAGGGATTGACCGCCTTTACAAACACCAGCTCATTGGTGATCTGTTGCACCTTGGTAAGGACATCGCGGTTAAAGATATCCCCCTTTTCCGCCTCCACGATGATGTTGACGATGTTCGATCCGCCAAAGGTCTTTTTGAAACGTTCATTTACGATAACATAGAGGTGTTTCGTGGGCAGGAGTTCCTCAAAAACAGTTTTTAACGGGACCCGGAGGGCAAAAACGGCAAAAATCGCCGTGATAATGGCAAGAGTGATTGTTACCGCCAGGCGATAACGAAAGCAGAAATCTGTAAATTTTATCAACCCTTTACTATGTGCAGTTTCTTCCCAACCAAGGATTCTTTTTTCTTCCATTGAGAGACCCCCTTTCCCCTATGTCTTCCGATCAAAAAACTCAACCACACCTTTTTCCAGGCGAGTCAGGCGGTCACCCGCTAAATAGTAGCGATCACCCACCTTCTGCACCTTGGTGTACCAGGACGTGTCGAGGTCTGTTATTCTTCCCCCGCTCCAGTTAAGACCGGAGGGATCGCCCTTAAACATTACCCCCTTGTCACCAACGGCGACCCACTGCAGCCCATCCCAGATAACAGCGAACAAGTGCTCCCTGCTGACCTTTGGCGCTTGCACCCAGCGCTTGCCGCTATTTTCCGTAACGAGGATAATGCCATCGAGACCCACAGCAACCCCGTGTTCCTGATCCCGGAAGGCCACCCCCAGGAGACTGGTTTCCACGGGAGATTTGACAGCAGTCCACGTTTGGCCATTGTCATCTGTCCTCATGATACGACCCAATTCACCGACCAGCCATCCCTTCTTGTCGATGAAAGCGCAATCATTCCAGCTCACATCTTCTTCTTTCATCCTGCGCTCCCACATTGACCCGAAGTCTTTCGAGTAGAGGACTATCCCCATCTCACCGACGGCCCAGGCGCTGCCATCGGGAAAAACCTCGACCCTCATTAACTTCTGGGCCGCCTTCCTGGCTGCTTCGGCAGCGCCAGCTACCCCTTTCCTCGCTTCGAGCTCCTTTTCTGTTATGCTCCAACCATGGGCGGTCTCACCTCCTGCACCGGACTCATCGGCTACTTTGGACATCTCGACTGCTTCGTCGAGAGGTGTCTTTACCTGTGTCCAGGATGCGCCTCCGTCACGGGTAACCATAACTAGCCCTCTGTTACCCACGATACAGGCCCGCTTATCATCCCAGGCGGCGATATCCTGAAGATGTTCCTTCATCGGTGACGCTTGCAATATCCAGGATTTGCCAGTATCCTCGCTACGCAAAATCTTGCCATGAGAGCCCACCGCCCAGATCGTCGTTGGCGTCGGTAACGCAACGCCATAGATACGGTCTCTTTTGACGATGGGATAAGGCTTGAGAATAGCCTCTCTAGTCTGGGGTTTGACAAAAAGAGCAACATAGAGCAACCCGGCAATAATAACCACCGGCATAGCTGAAAAGACGATTCTGGTCAAACGTTTGATTAGCATCCTCCATCCTCCCGTAAAAATTTCATACTACAACACTGTTATGCCATCATGCTTCCTTCTATCCTCGCTCCTACATCTGCCCTGCGGGCTATAAGATCAGCAAACTATAACTACATAAACACATTTGTCAAGTGTTTTTTTACCGGTGTATAAACTTTTACCACTTTTACTAACATTCCGTCGCAGCGGGTCTCACCATCAGTACCGGTATCCTGGAATACCGCATTACCTTATTTGCTACGCTGCCGATGATCAACTGACTTATAGTAGAGCTGACATTCGTGGTCATGAGGATGAGGTTCACCTTCTTCTGTTTGGCAAAATCTATTATAGTTTCCGCAGCGTTACCTACCAATACTTCTGAGGTGACATTCACTCCTTCCAAATTAAGCTGGGATTGTATCTTAGAAAGATATTCTTTAGCTGTTTTTTTCTGAGCCTCATGAGATTCTTGAAAACCACTACCTTCCATTACCCAGGCGGGAGGGGTCTCTATAACTTGTAAGAGTATCATCTCCCCTACCTTACGACCCTCCTCGGCTACTGATCTTACATGGGGCAGAATAACCTCCTCCGCAACCTTAGACCCATCGAGGGGAACAAGTATCTTTTGGTACATTCTAACACCTCCTTTATTTGAAATACTCAGGTTCAAAGTTCCGGGGTTCACGGTTGGACTGTGGATTCCTAGTACTGGCTATCTCAAGAAGTAAGCGCAAGCCAACCAACCTTGAACCGTGAACCTGACGACCTGAGTAGTTACGCTATTCGTTGATATAGTTACTTTTACGAAAAGTCAAGAAAATTATATTACTCTTCCCTCTTTGCCCTCTCGAGAACGTAACGGCTGCGTACAAGCGACCACTGCTGAAAATAAGTCGTAAGTCGTAAGTCGTAAGTCGTACCACGTATGACTTGTCTTTCACTCCTGTCTCTTTGCCCTCTCGAGAACGTAACGACTGCGTACAAGCGACCACTGCTGAGATGTAATCATAAAGTACCGTTTCAAATCCAGGGCCTGCGGATAAACGGTAAAAGGGTATATCTTGTTGGGATCCTCGTTGTTGACTCCATATACCCCTATCCTCTGGACCGAGAGGTACTCCTGATGGCGGGCGATCCAGCGTTCCTGGTGGCGGAGGGGAATGCCCAACGGCTCCTGGATGGCGGGCGCCACGAGGGCAAAATCGTTGGCGGCGCCATGGCTGCGCAGGGAACGCCGCAGTTCAACGAGAGACCTGGCCCGCTCAAACGCCGGTTCATCGAAGCGTACCACGCAATTAACAAAGAACCCCTTTGTCTCCCTTTCGAAATAGAAATCCGCTCCCTTACGTTCCACCGGCAGATACCCTTTGTCTTCGAGGAGGTGAGAGAACGCCTCCCGGAGGTAGGCCAGGGCCTCCTCACAGGAGACGAAATCCATCCGCTCCCGTACCGGCAGGAGACTCCCCTTGGGCGGCTCCATAACCGGCGCCACGGATTTCCGCAACGTCCGGAGGGGTCCTTCACAGAGGAAGACCTCCCTGCTCTCCTTGCCCTGGTCATTTAAGAAGCCCACCTGCAGGAGAATCTTGATCCGACCGGGGGTCTTCACCTTTTCAAGAACCTCAATTTTCGTCACCACCACCTTACCGTCGAGGGGCAGGGTAATTTCCATGCCCTTTTCCGCAAAGGCCCTGTTCACATCAAAAACATTAGTCATAAGTCATAAGTCATAAGTCATAAGTCGTATGTCGTAAGTCGTAAGTCGTAAGTCGTATGTCCTAAGTCTTCTTGAGATAGGCAATAAATCCCATGATTAGTTTGGAAATGTCGGTACATTTATCATACAATTTTTTAAATACGATCTCGTCAATATATTCAAGATCTAAAGCAATATACAACTGACTCTTGACCTCTGCGGCAGATCCTCTGGCATAATTCAGAAACTGATTGAGCTCCTTGTCTGATCCTCGCTCAAAACCCTCCGAAATGTTGGACATGATAGACACAGTCGCCCTTCGAATTTGATCCTTCAAGCCAAAATCTTTGGCAAATTTATCCCTATTTGTAATCATATAGACTTCCCTTATCAGTTCCCTTGCAATCTGCCACGCCTTAATATCCTCAAATTTCTCAATCTTCATCTAATGTGTTTGACTTATGACGTATGACGTACGACGTACGACTGATGTTTTATGCCACGCCTTAATATCCTCAAATTTCTCAATCTTCATCTAATGTGTTTGACTTATGACGTATGACGTACGACGTACGACTGATGTTTTATGCCACGCCTTAATATCCTCAAATTTCTCAATCTTCATCTAATGTGTTTGACGTTTGACGTACGACTTATGACTTATGACTTATGACTTATGACTTATGACTTACGACTTATGACGTACGACGTACGACTAATGTTTTATCTCACCAGCTCCAGAGCGCCAAAGGGGCATCTCTCTTCGCAAACCCGGCAATACTCGGGTGGGTCCATGCAGCGTTTACAACTTTCCCACTTGACGACCCGCACCCTCCCGTCAACTATCTTTAAAACCGGCGGTACATTCCGTGGAATAACGATGCCCGACCCAAACATCACCATACCCTGGCACTTATCGCAAACGGCGACACAATCCCCGCAACCGCAACATTTCTCCTCATCAATGAGGAGGCCTGTTTTTTCCACGGAAGACTCACTGCCGAAATACCTGTTGAGAAAATCGAGGGCGGATCTATACTGCTCTGTAAGCAGCTCGGGACAGTCCTCCGGTCTCTTCTCCCTGCCGATAAGGGCAAAGGCAAAGGCAAAACAGGTGAGGAGCCCGCACTTTTTACAGTTGGTGCCCGGCAGATACTGAAATACCTGCAATGGCTGCAGTTTGTCCTTCTTCGCCATGGTAACTACTCAGAATCCAGAATCCAGGAGGAGCACCTCAGGAATAACCTTGGCCCCGGGGATATACCATGATCCTCGACATTAACCATAGATTTTTAAGTGCGCGATATTGCACGATATATACCATTCGGGGGCAAGTTGCTTACATATTTGGCAATAAAATAAGGAAAATACCCTATTTGGATAATCAACTGTAAGAATGAAATTACTGAGAAAGCTTCTTACACCAAGCAGGGAAATCCTAAGATTCGGCATGAAATCTACTAATACACCCTGGGTTGAAAATCCTTCTATTATTAAGTGAGTAGTATGACCGTAGGCAATTGTTATCCCGTTGCCAGTACTTATTTTCTTTGGTTGCCCGGCCTGAAGATTATGTCCCAGGAGCATAGCAAAAGAAGCAGGGAGAGCGCACTCATCTGCACCTGTATCTATAAGGGCATACACTTTTATTTGCTTATTAGTGTCTGGATTTACAATCGTCACGGGAAGATACGGTCGTGCTACGTCACCAGGCCTTATAATTGTGAAAGGATAATTACGTATTGGCATTAGTAAACCCTGTTAGATAAGGATGGGACTTTAACCCCCCTTCCTAAGAGAGGATTCAAAGATTTGTCCATAGCATCTGCGCCCTGAATGGTGGAGCTTTCTGAGGGGGTAAATATGAACAACGTCTTCTTCTGGTATGTATAGGACTACAGGATCTTTAAAACCTTTTACTTCCGCATCCTTCAAAGCCTTTTCAGGATCATCTCCCACACCTACAACAGTACTATCATCAAAGCTTTTCATTGCAACATATCGCCCATTATATTCATCTGTTGTGACTAATACCTTTTCCATCACGCCTCCTTTATTTTGGCTCCTGGCTCCTGGATTCTGGCTCCTGGACTTCAGCCTCGGCCTCAACCTCAATATGTTTGAAATTGGGCAGTTTTCCCGGCCTGCAGGTGGTTAACCGGTTAATGATTGGACTTACCGGCATGTAACCGTACCCTGGCGGGCATTTGGGCTCGGCAAGGACATCCACCACGATACTGCCTTCGCTACTTGTCAATTTTAACTTACCATTTTCTGCAATCCCCAGGTCGGCTAAATCCTGCGGGGATAAACGGACAACGGCAGCGTCCAGCCAGCCGTCCTCTTTATATCTTTCCGACCAGAGAAAGATGTCTCTGTAAGTAACAATCTTCAGTTTCATAGTATCTGTCTTCTGTCTTCTGTCTTATGTCTTATGTCATATGTCTTACGACTTACGACTTACGACTTACGACTTATGACTATTCTCTTAATGTGTTTGACTTACGACTTACGACTTACGACATACGACTATTCTTTCCTAATGTGTTTGACTTACGACTTACGACTTATGACTTATGACTATTCTTTCCAGTATCTGTGCGTCACTTTGCTTGGCTGCCACCTTTGCCGGCATAAGCGTTACCGGCGTCCCGTCCATGCGCATCGCCGTCCCCCCGGCCTCTAAGCCCGTAAGGGAGACCCCTAAGACCACCGATGAGGCTTCGGTGGTGGCGGTACGGAAGGGATCCAGGGTAATCAGGGGTATGCCGTCTAAATGCCGGAGAACAGACATCGGCAGGGCAGAAAAAGGATCGGCCCCAATGATGAGGAGGCAATCAACTAAACGGTTTCTCACCTGTTCCAGCAGGGAAAATTCATCCCCGTGGGCAACAGTACCGTCGTTGGCGAAGCTCACCTTGTTCACGTGCCCCGTGGCGTTATACAGCGAGTGATTAAACCCCCTCACATTATAATGGCCACCCATGGGAATCACGGCCGTCTTCATCCAGCCGCCTAAGTGTTCTATCATTTCGTAAAAGAGAGAAAAGTCATTGTCGAGAGAATAGGTCAGCCCCAAACCGACAAAAATCACAGTACAGCGTGATTGCTTGAGTAACTTGAGAAACTCCGCCGCATCCTTTCTGACCGGATTATCCTTGATCCCAGCAATGATAGCCGCAATGAATGCACCATCCTCCCCCGGCAGGATCTTGAAAAAACGATGGGCCACACCGGCCCCGGCCGTCTCACTTTCCCTTACATCTACGACGGCAAGGCTCACATAGCGTTTTGCTCCCATTTCATGGTACTTGCGGTGGGCATACAGGGAAAATTTGGAAAGGTGGCGAGGGTGGGTGTTGTGCGGGTTGGCGCCCCAGTAAATAAACAAGTCGGCATCATGAATCTGATCAAAAGTACACGTGGGAAGGACACCGGTCAAGATGTCCTGAGTGAGTTTTCCCTGGCAAAAGGATGAACTGTCGTCGAGTACCGCTCCCAGCATCCTGGCCAGCTCAATCCCCGCTGCCTGGGCCTCCAGTGTGGCATTGTCCAGGCCGAAAAGCAGAGGATGGCGCGCCCTGGAGAGCAACTGTGCAGCGGCATCAATGGCCTGCTCCCCATCCACCTGTCGTCTTTCAACGAGATGGCCGGTTCTCAGTTTCTCAATCTCAGCGCCAAAAAAAAAAGCAGTGCCTTTGCGACAGGCGTTTCCCATCTTCGCAATCCTTCCATTTTCCATTTCTATCTCGATGTCGTCGCAAAGGCAACTGCAGGCAGTACAGACCGTTTCACCGGCGCTCATTTTGCATCTCCCTCAACTCATCTTCCCAGAGCAACTGGTTTATCTCTCTCATGATAATAAAATCGGCGGATATCTTCCCCTGGACAAAAAACTCCAACAAAGTTTTATCCAGCGGTTCACCGGTGATGCACCAGACGTACTCTTCCGCCGGGTTTACCAGCCAGACCATTATTTTCAGATCTTTCATGGCCAGATACCACCTGCCTCTATCCTGGCGGAAGAATTCGAGTAAGAGGTATTCGTTAACAGGAGGGAGGATCAATGCATAATCGGCCCCCTGCCCCAGAGTGGCCCTGGCGGCAGCTAATTTCGCCAGGGCTTCCGGGGAATTTTCCATATCCGGGGCATCAAAGCCCACGATCTCGTAACTCCTCTCACCTTCCTTCCGCCTTGCATGAAGGGTCGGCTGGACAAAACCGATGTAGTCTGGCGGCAGTAGTTCGTATCCGGCATCAGTGAGGAATACACGCGCCCACTCCCTGATCTTCTCCTGGGGAAATGACCAGCTCCTGAACTCGCCCTCTCTTATCTTATCATTGTCAGACATGAAAGCCCCCATCTAAGAGTGCCTAAAGTGAACTAAAGTTAGAAAATCTTACCTTAACTTTAGACACTTCCAACTTTAGGCACTTTCACTTAAAGCTCACCGAGCAACGATTCCAGGTTCTTTTGATACTGGACAAGCGAAGCGTCGGGCAGGGAAAAGGTGGCATCCTTCATGGACATATTCCCTAACACCACCGTCTCCACACCTTTCACGGCCGGTAAAACGGCCCTGAGGAGGCGCGGTGGATAACCGATAAAGACCATCATTTCCGGCCTTTGGGCCGTTATTGGATCACCCCAGTGGGAAAAACGGGTCAGGTTAACCATTTCCGCCAGCGCTTTTCTCGTCGCCCGCACCCCTTTTTCTTTTAGGGGAACCGCCGAATTACCCGTGGCCGCTACCGGCAGATCCAGCTTCAATGCAATCTGAGCCGCAAAATCGGACAACTTACGGCCGCCTAATTCCATCTCATCACAGAGGTATCCAGTGAGAAGAAGCACGTTTTTCCTCTTTTTCATACTATCAACCAGTTCTGCAAAAGCGCTCATTTTTTCTCCTCCTTCCCGCCAGGCGCGCTGCCGCGTGCAATCATGCGCTTTAACTTGGTGATGCTCTTGGTCATGACGCTGTATTCTTTACTGAATTCACCAATTTCGAGAAGTCTGCCATCGGGGTGCCTGGCCCTTTTTACCTGTAGGCGATCTATATCCCAGCCGGACTTTTCCTTCAATTCTTTGAGAAGTCTGGTCTTATAGCGAATAGGCAACTCCCAGTCCGAACGGGCAAAAAGTCGCCAATCGTCGGGGAACTCCTGGAAAAACATCTGAGAAAATTCAATCCAGGTATCAAGCCGTGCCTGCCTGCCGTCCCTTACATCAACGGCCCGCATGGAAATGGCAAGGGCCTGGGTAAGCGCCTCTTCCTTTGTCTCCACCGGAATAATCATCGCGGGAGGACTCGGTTCATGGTACTGCTTTTCCCCACCGTAACTGATATAGGACCACCATTCTTCCCACTTCCACTTGTTGCCCATCAGATAACGATTCCACTCAAGCCCGGAATTGGGACCGATAACGGCGCTCATCCCGGCGCGCACCCAGGCGGCCACCAGGGCGTACATCCTGTCGGGCAGGGCGCCCCAGACGATCAAAGTGGGGGCGATAATATTATATTCCAGATCTGCCGTTTCGGCAAAGTTGGCATAGTGTGCAACACCGGCGCCGGTACGGGGCCACTTCAGCGCCTGATCAACAATATGGGAACAGGCCGTGCAGGAACCACAGTTGATCAGGTTTCGCAACTGCGTTTCGGTGCCGAACTGCTCATAAGCGTACTGTCCCTTCTCCTTATTGAAGTATCTTCCGATCTCGCCAGCGGCACAGCCCGCAGTAAACGTAATGGCGTTACGCAAGGTGAGATTGTAGGCAATCCAGCCCAATTCCTCACGACTGCGCGTATCACCACAGCCAAGGATATGGAAGATACCGGGGCAGTTGCCCCACATCGAACCAAAGGCCCAACTGGTAGTCTCCACGCGGGCTACGGGACCTCGACCGGCGCGCATCTTCAGCTTATCATCATCCTTCCACGCATTTAGGGCGGCAACAAAGATATTTTCCAGCGGTATCTTTTCAGGACATACCTTCTCACAGGCGCCGCACAGGTAACATCCCTCTTCTATATCTTTCAGGGCGACGATTCCTTCAGCGTTCACCTTGCGCAACTGCAGGCCGATGAGAAGACCATTGGGACAAACGTTAGAACAACGGTCACAATCGTCACGACAGCGCTTTGCCTCTTTCTTCACGGCCTCTTCCGAGAGGAGGTGGTTCTTCGGACGCGATATCTTCTGTACGAGGTTCACCGCTGCGGCAGCCGCCTTTTCCGTATGGCGTATCCAGACTCCCGGAGCGCCGGCCAAGAGATCAGCGACAATTTTTTCGACTGTCTCGTCACTATAATCCGGCAGACCGATATTTCTCGCCCTGCTCGTCCAGATTACCTTTGTTCCGGCGATTTTCGCATCTGCGAGGAAACTGAGGGCGATACAGGCGTCGCCGGCAACGATAACATCGCTGATGCCGTGCCGCGCCAGTTTACGGGCCTGGGTCATGGGACCAAGTATCCGGCACCTGTCATAAAAACGTATCATATCATGGCCGGCAGGACCGATGCCGCAGACCTCCACCTTTTCGGACAGGTTTTCCTCCTGCAACTGCTTTACGGCACAAAAACCCGTCAGGAAGCTGTCGCCCAGGAAAGTGAGTACCGGCTTTCCCTTTTCCACATGGCCCAACCCTCCAAGGATATTGGCCGGCGGCCAATTGATGGTGGTCATGATGTCCTCGTTGGAGGCGTTAGTAAAACCGAAGCAGTTCATCTTCACCAGTTCGGAGACATTCATCGCTACCAGTAAAATACTGCCCGAATGGAGGACCATCTGTTCCATCTCGGTAGGGTCGAGAGCACTGAAACTGGCCGTAAAGAGTTTATTCAGTTGCTCCTCGGCATAGGAAAGCACCCTGTTCAGATCGGCAAGGTTCTTCGGCCATATAGCGGTCATCAGACCTATATGGCTGGTATCGCTCCGGTCGTGCATCTTACCCCATTCCACGGGGCGGTCCGGACCGAAGATCTTAAGGGCATAATTTAACAACTCCCTGCTGTCAAGAAACTGGCTGAGGCAGCCCCGGCAGGTACGCCGCAGGCTCTGCCTGGCCTGAGAGGCAACTCCCGTGAGACCGCAGAGGCCGTTTCCCGCTTTCAGATCACAGGGCCCCAGGGGGCAATCGCTGCAAGCCCCCGGTGAAAATGTATAAAGAGGGGGATATCTGCCGATCAAAAAACTGTCCCATTCGGCCAGATCGGCGGCATCGGCAAAAGGAAACAATCTCTGGTCAAAAGTGGTGTAGCGCGCTGCCTGAAAGTCCGCCTCCATCGCTTCAATGATAATATCCTCAATCCCTCGAGGGTCACGCACCGCATCCTCAACAGGGATATCCGAGTTTCCGAGTCTAAATGTTTTCTTCTCAGACATATACTCTCCTTTCTTTAATGTCTTACGTCATACGTTTTATGTCTTATGTCTTATGTCTTACGACTTATGACTTATGACTTATGACTTACGACTTATGACTTATGACTTATGACTTACGACTTTCTTTACATGAAATCAACTTCAGCGAGGCATTTGGGACATACCTTCTTCTTTGTCTGCCCCGCTCTCAGGGGAGACAGCGACACCCCCGGTTTCACCATGGTCCCCGGGCTGAGGTCCTGCAAAAGCACCTCCTTGGCGCACATATCACAGATGGGGATGCCGCATTCCGAACAATCTCTCGCTGCCTCGTTCTTGCTGCATACCCCGCAAACTTTTCCTTCGGTAGCCATCGTCTCATCTCCTTTCTTTTTAAACTAAAGTGCACTAAAGTGCCTAAAGTGAGCTAAAGTTAAAAGTTAAAGTCCTTTTCCGATAGATGTAAAAAGAGCAAGCAACTCACTACACTCTTCATGTTCTGGTTTCACTTTTTCCCAGGAGAGCCAATTTGCCTCTACAATTATCAACCACTTTAGGCGCTTCCAACTTTAGGCGCTTCCCACTTATCAGCTTCTGGCTGCTACTCTCTCGGCCAGAACGGCTGTAGTTACAGTCTCCGCACCGACGAAGTAAATTCTACCCTTACCGATCCTGGCAATTCTCCGCATCAGTTCAGGATCGGTAGATTCCCCCCCGATGCAGACACAGGAGATCGTTATCCCCTTCCTTGCCGCGCTGGTAGCCTGCCGCAAAGCATATTTCTGGGGTGAAGGGTGGGGAGCAGTTGCGTCACCATCGGAAATAACGATCATATGCCGGACAGCCCTACCCCGCCTGCGGCGGGAAAATAACTGCGTCGCCTTCAAGATACCGTAACCGATATTAGTAAAGGCATTCGGATGCAGTTCCAGGTCCAGCACCCTTTGCGTTAAATGGTACGGGTTGTCGGTAATACCTACTACCACATCGGCCAGGTTGGAAAAAGAAACCACTCCCACTCTGTCTCTATACTGTGACGCTGCCAGCGAAAGGGCAATAGCGCATTCCTTGGCGTGCCATAATTTCTCTAACTGCATCATCGTGCCGGAAAGGTCTACCACCAGGACGATGTCCATCTGCATGCGGATGTCTTTGGTTACGACCATAATATCTTTTCTCGTGACGGACTGACGGCGGCTGCGAATGGTTTCCCGGATGGTATCCTTTAGCGAAACATCCCGGTAGCGGTCGCCGAAGCGGAAGTGCCTTATCCCTACTTCACGCCCCTCGCCAATGGGAAGCCTTTTCCCGGTGGGGTGTTTACCGTAGCCGTACAGAATATTGGTAATCAGCCTGGGGGTCAGTCGCTCTAATAGAAACGACAATCCACGACGGCTCAACTCCCACCCCTGCTTGCCCTTCTCTAAGATATTGTACTCTTCTAAATGGCCGATCGTCTCCGCCAGGGCATCCGCTTCCAACTGGCGTCGCATCCTGCTTACTCTTTCTTCCCGTTTCCTTGCCTCTTCAATGTCGGCAAGCAGCTCCGTGCTGATCCTGTCCTGCCCGTACCGCTCCGGATAGAGTTCCTTTATCCTCGCCGTCATCTGCCTTACCGCTTCGGCCAGTTTGGAATCGGGGAAACGCTGTATTCTCTTTAACAGAATATCAAAGGCGCCGTATTTAAGGGGCTTCCTGAACCTGTCCTCTCTGGCAATTTCCTCTACGAGGGAAAGCAGATCGTCTCTGGAAAAGACGATTTTTTCCGCCGTTTCCCCCTCTCCGAGGACCTCTTCGAGGATCTCGTTTACGATTTGTTCCTTTCTCCCCGGCAGGTCGGCGTGAGGAACCACTTCCAGGCGGTGCGGTAAAGAAACAGCGGCGGCAACCTCAAGCCTTTTCCTTTCACCGGCGATACCCATTTCTTTGAGAGATACCAACAGATCGTGGGAATGGAGCAGGCCTCTGGTGCTCACCCCTCTTTCCACCTCGCCGTGCATCCTGGTCCGGGTAACTATTTCTCCGATTCTATCACTGGCGCTCTCGACGAGCGCTTCTCCTCTCGCGGCCAGCCGGTCGCGGGCAATCATTTTCTCCACTGTCATACTGACAGGATAACCAATATGAACCACGTCAAAACATTCCAGCACACCCAAAGGCAGATACTCTAACATCTTGGGGCTGCCTGTAGCAACCACCAGCATATCGAGGCAGAGCCTCTCTTCAGATGCGCCAAGGGCGATGACACCGCCATCCAAGGCATAGAGAAGGGTGTTAAGAACCCTTTCCGGCATCCGGTCAATAAAATCAATCAGCAGTATGCCTCTGTTTGACCGGAGCAACTTGCCGGGTGAGAGAGAGGAAAGGGAGTGCAGGCCGTAATTCAAAGCCGCCTCCGGATCAATACCGCCGATAAGGTCTTCCGGCGCCAGCCCGCTGCCGCCCTGCAACCGTTTCAGGCGTTCGGCAGCCGGTAAAACTGCCCTTGTAAGTGTCTCCCCCTGGCGTATCCTTTCGAGACACCAGGAACACTCAGGATTGTCCGCCAGACAGTTCAGCGGACAGTCCGAGATCACCGAGAGATCACCAAGCAGCCCCCCCAGCCGGAGGGCGATGGATGTCTTGCCGGCGCCCGTAGGACCGAGGATGAGCAGATGATGACCGGCAATAAGGGCGCTGAGGACAGCATCCTGTTCTTCCTTTGCCAGATGCAATCCCGCAAAAAGCTGGTCAGGTTGCGGCAACTTTTTTAAAATTTCTTCTCGTATCACGTTCTGTCTATCCGTCTTCTGTCCTTGACTTACGACTTATGACTTATGACTTACGACTTATGTTTATGTCTTACGTCTTATGTTTATGACTTATGACTTTTCTTCCCACATCTCGTCTTCCCAGGGCTGGTTGGGCATTGGTATCTTCAGCGAGACAGGCTTGCTATCTTTCCAGTATTTCTCTACAACAGGATGCTTCTTCTCCCTGAGCCAGACTTCCAGGTCAGCGGGGTCAATAGCATCTTCCTCCGTGGCAATTCTATCGTATACCTCCTCAGGAATAGCATCGGCAATCTCTAACTTTATCTCTTTGGGAATCCAGACAATGCGGTTCCACCCCCCGTCACCCTGAAGGAAACACGGAGCTCTCATCGCCCCTACAGAAAGTCCTTTAAATCCATGATTTTGCACACCACCACTCATCAGTCCGGCGATCTTAGAAAAGGGGATCCCCAGGGGTGTGTTGCCAAAATATCTCCGAGCTGTAATTCCTATCCCATCAACCTGAGGGATGTAAAAGGCTGTCGCCTCGAATCACCCTCAGTTAGTGGTCGGATACTTGATGGCGCTGTGGAGGCGAAAGATACGGTGCCTGTGTTCCGACCTTTCCCAGATCGCCTCATCTACACCTCTGTACCTGCCCCCTAAGGGATCAATGGCATCACCTCTGGGTATTTCGAAGACGTAACCGTAAGGGTCAACGGCATACATGGCCTTGGCGGTAAAATAAGACATCACCCCGCAGTAGGGAATAAGGCTCGGGGTAACGATGCAGGCATGGTTGGGAGCAATCATCTTACAGATGGTGCAACCGTAAAAACTGTCTACGTCTTCATCGCCAATCTGCTTTGTCTTGGCGTCCATTGTCTCCCATTTCGGCAATACCTCCTCCAGCATTTTGCTGACGAGTTCCTTCCCGCCTACCTCCGGAGTGCCCACCACCCACTTTATCTCCACCTTTTCCACCAGCGGGCAGAGGGAAATCATATTGGCCCGCATGATCTGGGCCATCTTCAGCCAGCTCATCCTCGGTTTAACTTCCTTACTCACCCGCAACCACATGTTAGTGCGGGCGCCGACCAGACCCCACCCCTCGGTGAAGAGAAAGCCCATCACCGCACCTCGTTCTACAAACTCCAACAGGTCGTCCGGTAGTTGGGGACCCCATGTTTTAATATGAGAGGCAAAGGGAAGGGAGGTCTCGGGAGTTAGTTCGTCCAGCTCCGGACCGATGATTTCGACCCTACCGTCCACTACTTCTTCAGCATCTCCCGCTACTTCCACAAAAATGTAGCTTTTGTACTCGTGCTTGGGGCCACCCAGCTCTGCATGCCATTGCCCCTTCCGGATCTCACCCACATACCGGGGTCCGATACCCACATTTTCCAGGCCGGCGAAAAGGTTATCGAGATCGGTGTCGAGTTGATAAACCCTTCCCGGTGGAAGCTTTACCGTGGTGTACCACGGTTTCTCTGTACTCATCCTGATACCTCCTTTACTTTTCTTTTATTTTTCCCTGAAAAACCTTTAAGCGTTCAGCCATCAGCGGTCAGCACTTAGCTTTTGGATGAACGATGTAAGCATCCGCTTCACCTCTCACACCCCCTGCTTTATCTAACTGACGGCTGATTGCTGATGGCTGAACGCTTACAAATTAACTTTAGGCACTTTAGCTCACTTTTTCTGCGTCAAGTAAATGCAAGATTAACTTACTGAATTCTTCAACACTCCTGGAGACCGGGTTGTCTTCCGGCAGTTGAATCATGGGTAGGCCATTTACATCCTGACAGCTTACGGCAGGATCAAAGGGCAGGTAGGCATCTATGGTAAGACCATGCTCCGATGCCAGTTTTCCGATCAGGTCTCTGGTTTCATCCGTTACCTTATTAGCCACTACCATCATCCGACCAAAGGAGATATTTAATTCCTTTGCCAGTTCGTGTACTCTTTTGGCCGTAAGTATACCGTTCAAGGTAGGTTCGGCGACAACCACCATGATGTCCACATCACGCGTGGTATTCCGGCTTAAATGTTCCAGGCCCGCCTCGCAGTCAATGACGGTAAAATCGTAATTTGCCGCTTTAGAATCAATAACCTGCCTTAAAATATGGCCTATAGCACAGTAACAGCCCGGGCCCTCCGACCGGCCCATGACAATCAGGTCAATAGAATTCCCCTCTTCTACCAGCTCATGGAGGGACCTTTCAAAGACACCTGCTTTATCCGCTGCAATGGGGCTGCGCGCCGGGGCGTTGACGATAGCTTCCCGGACATCACCGATGCTTTTTTTGTAAGTCATTCCCAGGGCCTGGGGCAGATTGGAGTCGGGATCGGCATCTATTGCCAGAACGTATCCCTTCCGCGCCAGGTTTCTCACTAACAGGGAGGCCAGCATCGTCTTTCCCACGCCACCTTTACCCGATAGGGCAATGGTAAAACCCCGCCTGCTCATACCTCTGTTCCCAGTGTTCCCAGTACTTTCTCGGTCAGCTCTTCTATAAAGCCAAAAGCATCCTCATAAAATCTGGAATCAGGCGAGGTCTTGACCCGGCTTCCCAGCGCCGATGTTGCCATTTTCCTGATGTCGTCAATATCACCCCTTTTCCGGCTGTTCAGCAAAGCCAGAGCCTGGACTTTCTCATACAGGGAAAGTCCTGCCCTTACACTGGCCCCCTGCTCTAATTCTTTGCTCCATGGCTCCTCACGGGTTGCCCGCACAAGTTTCACGATGGCGTCTATGGCGCTTTCCGGAATTTCTATCCCGTCGAACGTCAAACCGTATCTTTTCAGGATTTCTTTCTCTCTCTCCGATGTTTCAGGATAGGTCATCTTTACAACATCGAAACGATCCAGGAGCACATCGGATAACTCCTCCACCCCCGCATGTTCACGGGGATTCATGGTCGCCACCATAATAAAGTTAGCCGGGTAATCCACGTCATACGGACCGATGGTAGCTATACCTTCTTCCAGAACCTGAAGCAGGGCATTCTGTAACTTTTCGGGAACGCGGTTGATCTCGTCAAAAAAAACCACCCCCCGGTTACCCCGGAGCAGCTTCCCGGGAGTAAAGGCGCGGTAATCCTGGGGACCATACTTGAAAGCCATACTGGGGTCAATATCGCCCAACAGGTCTTCGGCGGTAAGGTCCGGGGAACCTTGAATACGGACAAACCTTTTCACTCCGCTTACCTGTTCCGTTTCCAGAGACTGTTCCGTCGTTGCTTTTAATCTGCACGTCGGACATACAGGCGCTGTGGGATTACAATGGTAAGGACAATCCTTTACCCCCTGCACTGGTGGCAGGGCCGAAGCGATGTGCTTGGTAAGAGTTGTCTTGCCAATCCCCGGCGGCCCTTCAATCAATATATGGTGGCCGGCGAGGATGGAGGCCAGTATCTTCTCTTTTGCATCTTCCTGCCCAACAATTACCGAAAGGATGTCCTTCCCCTCTCTTACCGCTTCTAAAACTACTTCCTTGAAACCTTCAATCATTATTAAGTTATTCCCTCCCTCGCAAATATCCGACCCCAGCCTATACTCTGAGGTCACTCTTTTATAGTTATCAATAGCACCCCCCCATTGTCAAGCAAAAACTTCAGGTATTTTCGCTTGACAACTAAGAAGCAGAAATGTAATGCAATTCTATTGCTTAGCCTCTCTGAAAAATAATAAAACTATAACCAAGGGGGGTTTTTTATGGAAAAGTTGATGGAATATCAGAAAAGGAAGCTGAATCAAAGAGGAAAGCGCCCATTTTCATATAAACAAGGTTAATAGCTAAGCGGCCTCACAACCGCACTTTTCGGACGGGCCATTTAATATTAACTGTACAATTTACCCCCCCTGATTCCACTGGGGAATATAGCCTGAAAAATGGAAAAACGTTTGCATACTCTGAAGGTCGCTCTTGATAACGAGATGAAGGAGCGTGAGTTCTATCTCAAAAATGCCGGAAGAACCAGCGATCCCCTCGGTAGGGCTATGTTTCAGCAGATAGCGGATGAAGAAGTGGAGCACTACGAAAGATTGAAGCAACTCAAGGAGAATTGGGAAAAGCAGGGGAAATGGCCTGATACCCTTCCCCTTACGGTAAAAGGTACAGCCGTAAAAGACATATTGAAGGAAATGGTCGAAAAAGTCTCCCAGATGGAGGCAGGAGATGACGACGACCTGAAGGCGATCCGAACAGCGATCGCCTTCGAGGCCCAGGGGGCAACGTTCTATGCCCGGCTTCGGGACGAAGTCTCAGAGCCAAAAGAAAAAGCATTCTTTAATCTCCTGGCCGATATTGAACACGAGCACTTTGTGTCCCTCAGAGACACCGAGGAGTTTTTGACCGATCCCGCCTCCTGGTATCGCAAGAGGGAAAGCACATCCTTAGACGGGGCCTGAGAAACCGTCAGATACCGAGATACGCTTTTTTCACCTCTTCGTTATTAAAGAGAGATTCTGCTCGCCCCTCAAGGATGATCCGTCCGTTTTCCACGACATACCCCCGATGGGCGATTTTGAGGGCCACGTTGGCATTCTGTTCCACGAAAAATGGGTTTTAGGATCACGTCGAAAAAAGACGGGACCAGTATTTCCATAGGGCGCCTAGCGGAAGTTTCCTGGTTAGCATAGAAAGAATCCTCTAGACTCTTGTCCTGCAACGATTTGCAGAGACCGGTGTGTATTATACAATTGACCGATATTTCTCTAAGTTAAAAAGATCGCATAGTTTTTGTTGTATCTCATCTCTTTCTGAAAGCATTACCTGAATTGGAGGTGTTTTTCTCCCCTTGCCTTCCGGTAAAGGAGAGAGCCAAACAAAAGCGCCAGCACGCAGTAGAAGGCATGGACTTTGATCTTCTGGTCGGTCCAGTGGTTCATCGGAAACCAGCTACAGAATCTTCTGTCTTTCATCCGGCGGAAAGCCTCTTCCACTTCCCACTTATCCCAGAAAC
>JASEGZ010000034.1 GCA_030018935.1 Syntrophales bacterium | reverse complement strand
CAAATCGCTTCACCAGACGCCGAGAACGTCCGTTCAGTTTCGTCAAGGCCGGTGGTCGCGGAGAGCATTACGACGTATTTTCTCTCAATTGGGAACAAGAGAAAATCATAGGAACAATTGAAGATGTAAAGATTTTGAACAAACCATTTAATGAAGTTGTAGTAATACTTCTTAAAGAACATGAAGGAAAGGAATTTTACGATGAAACGTCCTTTGAAGCATATATGAGGATATGAAGAGTATATAAGGAAGGAGACTTGAAAAGTACGAACAGACTAGTCTTTCACAAGAAATTGGTTTAGTAAGACGGCCAAGAATTGCTCCTGGTTCATATGGCCCCATAAAAGCAAATAAAGAGGTATTAGGAAGAAAAGTAGAGTTGAAATGTAGCCGCAGTGGCGGAAGCGACAACAAATACCGAATCCTTTCTATTAAGTGGGCAAATAAATAAAGATCATATAACCAGGCAGTTGAGAGGGACTGGCTATTAAATGGGGTGCTAATTCTTCAGTGGTAAAGTACCATTTTCCTTAGATGAATCGTTGTTGCAACAAACACGCCAGCCCCTCACTGCCGCGTTCTCTGAAGTAACTACTCAGGTTGTCTGGTTCACGGTTGGCTGCTTTGCGCTACTCATATTTCCGGCACTTGAAGATTTCTCCTTTCGGTCGAAATGACAAGAAAAGAGTTTCCGTTCAATCTTCATCGCTCCCTAACCTTGATGAACTCGTAAAAAGTCGTCACTCCGGTGAAAACCGGAGTCCAGATGGTCTGCAACTACTTGAAAAGACTGGATTCCGGCTTTCGCCGGAATGACGGAAAACGGTATTTTCCGACTTTTTACGAGACCATCAACCTTGAACCCTGGAACTTTGAACCTGAGTAGTTACTCTCTGAATAGATAAAAGGAATCCATTGACTCCAAAGCGTCATTTTGTTATCATAAAATCATGTTCGATAAACGAAGAATAGCGAATACTTTTTCCCTCTCTGAAGACATCGTTCTTTATCCAGGCGATTGTCTGGAATTATTAAAAACTATCCCCAATGAGTCCCTGAAACTTGTCGTCACATCACCACCTTACAACATCGGAAAAGAATATGAGAAACGGCTCAAGCTGGAATCATATCTTGACCAGCAGGCAGCAGTCATTCGGGAGTGCGTAAGGTGCCTTTCCCCTCATGGCAGTATTTGCTGGCAGGTCGGAAATTATGTCGAAAACGGTGCGATCATCCCTCTCGATACTGTGCTATATCCTATTTTCAAGGGTTTGGGCCTCAAGATGAGAAATCGCATTATCTGGCACTTTGAGCACGGCCTGCATTGTAGCCGTCGGCTTTCTGGACGATACGAGACCATCATTTGGTTCACAAAATCTGATAAATACATATTCAATCTTGACCCTATTAGAGTGCCACAAAAGTATCCCGGAAAAAAATATTTCAAAGGGCCAAATGCCGGGAAATACTCATGCAATCCACTGGGCAAAAACCCTGGAGATTTGTGGGTTATTCCCAACGTCAAAAGCAATCATGTGGAAAAGACAGAGCACCCATGTCAGTTTCCAGTTGAACTCATTGAAAGACTGGTTCTATCAATGACTAACGAGGGTGATTGGGTCTTGGATCCATTTCTGGGTACTGGCACATCAATTATTGCGTCTATTCGTCATAAGCGCAGGGGTGCAGGGGCAGAGACAGTCACGAAGTATATTAAACTTGCAAGAGAGAGGATTGAGAAGGAAATTGCAGGAACATTAAGAACGCGTCCAATGGATAAACCTGTTTACGATCCAGAGGAAGCAGGAAACAGCTTAAGAATTGCTCCTTGGACAAAAAAACAAGAAGATGCCCAATTGAGACTGTTTGAAAAACGCGCGAGGTACTCTTCAAAATGAAGATTATCGAAACATACTCACATCTGAATGGTTTGGAGTTCTTGATAGTTCACAGACCAAAATTATGGAATGAAATCAAAAATGTTATTGATCTCGTAAATGCAGATGCCTGTAAAACTAAAGTATCTAAAGAAAAAACTATGAAAGGTAAACTGCTTTACAGCCCGATCGATATGAATTCAGCCTTTTCGAAATTACTTCGCGCTAATAAATGGGAGGAAAGCAGAGTCAGTTATTGGGTTACCAAGAACGAAAAACTGATTCGGAAAACTCTCACAATACCTTCCGAAGAACAAAAGAAAGAAATTGAGGCGGCGGGTGAAATACCAATTTTCAGTTACAATCAAACGGACTTCGTGAAGGATCGTGTTGCAGTCGAAGTTCAATTTGGCAAATATTCATTTGTGGCCTACGACCTCTTTGTAAAACATCTTGCCTTTTACGTCGGCGACCGTATTGATGTCGGCGTAGAAATTCTACCAATGAAATCCCTCCAAGCGCACATGAGTTCCGGTGTCGGCTATTACGAAGGCGAGCTTTACAATATCGTCAGACAGGGACGAGGTGTCCCGGCAGTGCCGTTGATTATTATTGGGATTGCACCATAAACGAATAACCAGAGAACAACGCCATGCACTCAGATGGGCAGGGTCGTGCGGTTTGAAGTTTTTACCAAGTTTTGTGTTTAATCACCTTTTACAAAGGCCCGTTTGCCCTGCCCACTGGTGATGGCCACGTTATGTTCGGCACGAGAAACTTTTGCACTATTTTCGTCTCTGATTTACGATTTCAATTATGAAAAGATGGCCGAGGTTTAACGAGAGTGGAGATCTTCCAGCAGGAATTCATCAAGCCCCTTTGCGCGATGTCATGGAGCACTTTGGCAAAGGTAGTTTTCAAAGATCTATCGTGGCGGCGCGATTGCAGCGTATCCACTCACTGGCTGTGAAAACGGGAAAAGTGGCTCGGTTCATCATCTTTGGGTCCTTCGTCACCGACAAGCCTGATCCACAGGACATTGATATTTTCCTCCTAATGGAGGATGCCTTTGATGTACGGCAGGTCACTGGCGAGGCACGGACTCTTTTCCATCACATGGCTGCCCAGAATTACGAGGGAGCAAGCATATTCTGGGTGAGATGTGTGGCGGCGCTTGATGGGGGAGACGCAGCCATCGAGCACTGGCAGGTAAAACGCGATAGAAAGAAATGAGGAATTGTGGAGGTTTTGATAAATGATTCATAATGAGGAAGAGTATAAAACGACTCTGGAGAGGATCACCCCCTTTCAAAAGCAGGTTGCACATCTTCGCAAAATGGAAACAAATCCAGAGAACTATAGTCTGTCAGTAGCCGGTTTTCTGTCAGAGCTGGACCGGATGAATTTGGAGGTCCGAGAGTACTTGTGGTCCCATCCCAGCCAGTTTGCTGAAAGTCGCATGACTGCATAGGAAGCCGAACAAATCATTGAAGACGGACGGGCTAAAGCCGTGCCCTTTACAGCGGTCATTGGTTTTCGAAGGGTCACTAAGAGGGGTCAGGCATTGGTAATAAGGTATTGACATGAAGGATAAGTGAGGAAAAGGGGTCGCAGTGTAATTTGCGTTTCCAAACTGAACCCAAAAGGCGATAGAATACACGGTTTTCCGTTCCGTAAGATCATGATTTTCATTTCAACAGGGAGCGGCACCTCTTAGCAATGGCCAAGCGAGAAAGATCAGGCAGAAGAAACTCTTATCAAAAATTGGCAATCAGCCGTTGTTTCAATAAGGTGTAGCGCCGGCGGGTTTTGTTGTTTTTCACGGCAATTGTCAGAGCTCTCCTGGATCCCACCAAAACGACAAGCTTCCTCCCCCTGGTCACTGCTGTGTAGAGAAGGTTTCTCTGGAGAAGCATATAATGCTGGGTCACGATGGGAATAACCACCGCCGGATACTCCGATCCCTGAGATTTGTGAACGGACACCGCATAGGCATGGACGAGTTCATCAAGCTCACCGTAGCCGTAGGTCACCTGCCTTTCATCAATGGTTACGGTAACTTCCTGATTTTCCTCATCAATGGCGGTAATCCGGCCAATGTCCCCATTGTAAATATCTTTGTTATAGTTATTCCTGATCTGCATCACCTTATCGTTGACCCGGAAATTCCTACCCCCCCGGAGGACCCCGTCATCCCGGGGATTCAGGGCCTTCTGCAGTTCCATGTTCAGATTCTCGGCACCCACCGTACCCCGGTGCATGGGGGTGAGAACTTGAATGTCGTCAAGGGGATTAAAACGAAACCTCTTAGGTATCCGTTCTCTGACAAGGGTAATGATCAGGGCAAGGAGCTTTTCCGGTTCCTCCTCCTCAATGAAATAGAAGTCCTGGAGCTTTTCCGGGGAAGACTTTAGATACGGGACCGTCCCCTCATTGATTTTATGAGCGTTGACAACAATAGAGCTCTCCCTTACCTGTCGGAAGATCTCGGTCAGTTCAACCACGGGGACCGTTCCGGAATCAATGATATCTTTGAGGACATTCCCGGCGCCGACGGAGGGAAGCTGGTTCACATCACCGACCAGGATGAGTGTCGCCCTGACGGGCACTGCCTTCAGGAGGTGGTGCATCAGGATAGTATCAATCATGGAAGCCTCGTCAACAACTAATAAATGGCAATTGAGAGGGGACTGGTCATTTTTCTGAAAACCGCCTTTCTGCATGCTATACTCAAGCATCCGATGGATCGTTTTGGCTTCGTGCCCCGTGGCCTCATTCATCCTCTTTGCCGCTCTTCCCGTCGGAGCGGCAAGCATAATTTTCGCCCTGACGGCAGAGAAGATCCTGAGAATTGCGTTGATGATCGTCGTCTTACCGGTGCCGGGACCACCGGTAATAACCATCACCTTCTGCTGGGCAGCGCACTTAATGGCCTCAATCTGTTTTTCCGCCAGGGTAATGTGAAGTTTCTCCTGAACCCATTGAACAGCCTTTTGGGCATCAATCTTTCTTACGATCTCCGGGGCGCGGACCAGTGAGGCCAGACGGGCAGCAATATTCGTCTCCGAAATATAAAAGGGGGCGAGGTAAACCGCCTTGCCGTTATCTCCTGTTTCTGCGGCGTCTCCTCCCCTTAAATCCTCGATGACAATCCTTCTGTCCGCACCAACGGCGTCCATGGCATCGGCGACAATTTCCCTTCCCACATCAAGGATTTTCTGGCATTTAGCAATAAGAGGTTCATAGGGATAGTAAACATGACCCTCATCGGCAAGTTCGTTGAGGACATAGAGGATCCCCGCCCCAGCCCTCAATGCTGAGTCCCTGGCAAATCCCAATTTTTCCGCAATTCTGTCTGCGGTAATGAATCCGATACCGGTTACGTCTGTTGCCAGACGATAGGGATTCTCCTTAACGATCCTTATGGAGTCATTACCGTATTGTCTGAAGATCCTGGCAGCATATCCGGAAGTGACTCCATGGGACTGGAGAAAGAGCATGACCTGCCGAATCTCCTTTTGCTCTTCCCAGGCCTTTTTGATCATCTCAACCCGCTTTCCGCCGATGCCCTCAACCTGGGAGAGTTTGTTAATATCATGCTCTATAATGTTGAGCGTTTCCTCTTTAAATTTCCTGACGATGCGTTTGGCCATCACGGGACCGATACTCCTGATCAGTCCTGATCCGAGGTACTTCTCCATTCCGTAAACAGATGCGGGAGTTGTGCACTCACAGGAGATGATCCTGAATTGCTCTCCATATTTATGGTGGTTGCTCCATCTGCCCTTCATCCTGATAATTTCGCCCGGCGTTGGATGGAAGAGGCTGCCGATCACGGTAACTAATTCACGCCGGCCATAAACCTTCACCCTGGCGATGGTGTACCCGCTTTCCTCGTTCGTATAGGTAATGCGCTCGATCTGGCCCTGGAGATCTATGAGATTTTCTGAGGTCATTGATTCCTTCATCTCCCTCAATTGACCGGGGTGGATCGGAAAGGCCCCGGTTTGCGGGACGGTAAGGAACAGTAGTAATGGGGGGAAACTATATCGGGAGATTTTCTGAAACACTCCCTCCTATTTGAGAAATTCCCTTTCGATAAGGTCAACCAACCCTATCAAATCATTGATATCAAAGCAGGGCACACCGGCTTTTAGCGGCTGATCACTAACAATGGCAAACAAATTATCCTCCTGAGAACAGAGAAGGTCACTTCCCAGCGCCACGCGAAAGACCTCTATCTTGGGGTGAGGGCTCCCTTTGTACCCTTCAGACAAGATAATATCTACATCCCTGATATATCTGTCCCTGAGTTCAGCAGGATCGTGATCTCTTTCCACATCTTCGATGACGGCTACCTTCCAGGGTGATGAGATGACGGCGGTACGGGCCCCCGCTTTTTTATGCCGCCAACTGTCCTTTCCTTGTTGGTCAACGGCAAAACCGTGGACATCATGTTTTATGGTAGCCACACGATATCCTCTCCTGATCAGATCGGGGATCAGTTTCTCTATCAATGTCGTTTTACCGGCATTTGATTTACCAACGATGGAGACGATGGGGATCATGTCAAGGGGTTTTCGTTAAAGAAATAATCGGTTTTAAATTGGACACCCTCCCCACCTTCGGGGCGATATCTGCAGGCAAAGAAACGCCCGTCAACCTGAAAACAATGCGTCATTTTATATTGCGAGCTATTGTTTTTTGCAAGTTATTTTCCTTCAGGTAAATAATCGTAAAGAGTTGCCTGAAGGGTACACGCATTTTACGTCAAAGGAAGTAATGAACTGTGCAAATAATTGTTTGCACTTACAGCCAAAAGGATATAAAATAAAGCGATAGTAACTATTCAGGTAGGCTTGAGAGGGGCAAAGGCGCAGGGCATACTCGGGAGCTGGCAAAATACGGGGAGAATCGAGGGAAAGGATTAAGATGCTGAAAGATGCACTGAAAACCATAGAACATTATAAAAGTACGAACCCAATTTATGAGGAACTGCTTGATATCCTTGGAGAGATATTGATTCTGAGAGAAGAGTATCAGCGGAAGATGAAAGATACAATTTTCCGGGTAGACGAAAACCTCATAGAGAAAAAAATGGTCGGGGGGTTACCTCTCATTGATTTTTCCGCAGGAAATTTTGACCTGACAGAACCTAAACAATATTTTCTTAAACTCCTCGAAATTGCCGAGAAACGGGTGCCCGGTGAAACTAAGGAGATAGCCCGGATGGTTGAAAGTGGTAACCTTGATTTTGAGAGGATCATCCGTCATTCCTTTTCTACTCTGGATGGGACGGCAGGTGAACTGGACGGCAGATTAGATGATGACTCGCTTGATCTTGTCGAATTGTTTGCCGAAGAAAGTTTGCGGCCGCAACTGGAAATGGTTGCAGAAAAGTATGGTGAAATTATCAACAGATCAGGATGGTCTCAGGGATACTGTCCGATCTGCGGGAAAGAACCTAAGATCGGGGAAATTAAAGAGGAGGAGGAGGGATGGCGCTACCTTTTTTGCCATCGGTGCGGATTTGAATGGTGCTTCACATCCATAAAATGCCCGTTTTGCGGCAATGAGGAATACCTTGCCTATTTCACAGTAGAAGGTGATGAGAGATACCGGCTTGATGTGTGTAATATTTGTAAGCGATATATCAAAATGGTAGATTTCAGAGACACGAGGACAAAGGTTAATCTCGATGTTGAGGATATTGCCACGTTACACCTTGATATGCTTGCCTACGATGAGGGGTACGATTAGCATGTCAGCCTACGGGAAGCAGTATCTTTAAAAGAGGATTCCGTGGTTTCATGGTAATTTCTCCTTGGTTTAGAATCTCCCATAAATGGAGATCATATAAATCAGGGCAAAGAGAAATATTAAGCTAAGGGAGAGGAAAATCCCCAGGCCCATAGGTCTTCTGTGTATGACCGGGTCATAAACCCCTCCGCTCAATTTTGCAGTAGAATCTACCACTCTGGTTAAGAAATTCTGTGCGCCAAGCCTGAAGCTATTCAGGGGTACATTACAGAACCGATAAAAAGCAACCCCCGCCTTTCTGTAGAACCAGTCAGCATCAAGATTGATGGCCCTCATTTCTGCTGGATAGATGCCGGAGAGTATGAGAAGTGTGAAGGCTAAAGCGGAGAAGAAAAGTAATTGGCTCATGCCCACCACATGAAATGGTGTATATGGTTCAAAGTCCACAGGATAGGGGAGAAGACTGTATAAAGGTCCGGGAAACACACCGATGAAAACGCACAAAAACGCAGCTATTCCCATGGCAAGAAGCATGTTGAGAGGGGCTTCTTTTGTCCGAATTCCAGAGTCATGGGAAAAGAACGCGAAATAAGGGATTTTAATGCCTGCATGGTGGAAGACACCTGCTGAGGCAAATAGTAAAAGAAACCATATGATATTCATACCTCCGAGTGCGGTTGCTTCCATGACCATTGACTTACTTATAAAGCCGCTGAAAAGTGGAAATCCAGAAATGGATGCTGCACCTACAATACAGAAGATACATGTTAGAGGCATGCTTTTGTAAAGCCCTCCCAGATCTGTGCAATTGATCTTACCTGTCCGATACATAACAGCGCCCATGGACATAACAAGGAGGCCTTTGTAAAGGATGTGGCAGAAGACATGGGACAGTGTGCCATTTATGGAGAGAGCTGTACCTATCCCGATGCCACAGACCATGAACCCGACCTGGTTAATCAGACTATAGGAAAGGACCCTTCTGAGATTATTCTCGATAACAGCATAAAAGATGGGGAATGCTGTCATGATAGCACCAATCCATATCAGGGCTTCAGTTCCCGGAAAGGACCTTGCGAGGACATAGACTGCAGTCTTTGTCGTAAAGGTCCACATGAATACGGCACCTGTGATTGTTGACTCCGGATAGGCATCAGGAAGCCATGGATGGAGACAAGGCCACGCACAATTTACGCCAAATCCAATAAAAATAAGATAAGTCGCCAAGTCCTTTAATCCTATATACCCGAATTCAATAGACCCGGTATTAATCACATAAAGGACGATTCCTGCGAGAAGGCAAAGGCCTCCGGCGACATGAACCAGAAGATATCTGAAACCTGCAGCAAGTGATGCCTTTGTTCTGTTTGACCAGACCAAAACTACGGCGCTAAAGGTCATTATTTCCCAAAAGAGATAAAGAGAAAAAAGATCACCTGCAAAGACAACTCCTAGAGAGCTTCCAGCGTAAACGAAGCCCGCCACATGTTGGATATCATCTTTTACATGAAGGGCGTAAAGGATTGCTATAAAGGATATCAGGTGGTAGATGTATCCAAAAAGGAGACTGAGCCTGTCAACCTTGCCAAAGACAAGATCATAATCGAGAAACTTGATAACCCAGTGCGTACCCTCAGGTATATTGATCAGGTTTATGAAGCCAACAATGGGTAACAGCAACAGATATATACTTTTCAGCCTTCCCCTTAAAAGCGGGATGAGCAATGCCCCAATGATGAATATTGCTGCTGGAGGAACCGTATTAATCATAGTAATCCTCTTTTCTCTTTACGATGGGCCGCAATATATACTTCGCTACAAAAATCAGGGCAACACAGACCACGAATCCGAATACCGCATAAAACTGGGGTGAGCCCTCCCATGGGGAATAAGGATGTTTATGGATAAAAAAGTCAATGATAAGGAGCAATAAAAGCAATGTATAAAAAAACCCCAGGAGCCTCTTTACGTTTCTGGGTTTGTCAAAAAGATGTTCTTTCTCCTCTTTTGTTTCAATTTCCCTGTTCATCTTGATGTCCTCCTTACCATCCTCCCATGCCTTCCGCGTGTGGAGGTGATTCCAAATGGACTTTATTTGTCAGAGCGTATTCAAGAAAATGATGCCAAGATACAAAACGGCTATTGCCAGTACTATGAAGAATATTTTCCTGTATCCTGGTACAGGCTCATGAATGAGTTCCATTTTTTCTTCGCTCATTTTAAATCCCCAATATGTTTTCTACGGCAAGATTAACTATCTCAAAGAAATGTACAAAGGCATTGGGAAAAATCCCCAATATCACGGAAATAATGGCCGTGACCATAAGGGGAATTACCATAAACATAGATGCCTCATCAAAACGTGGGTTTACATCTTTCCCCGGTTTCTTAAAGAAGGAACTGTACACTACAGGGAAGAAGAAGGCTACATCCAGAAGGGCGCTGGCAAGAAAGGCGAAAAGAAAGACAATCTCTTTGGCTTCCAGGGAACCCATACATAGATACCATTTACTTATGAACCCACAGGTAAGCGGCACTCCAGCCAACCCCATAGCTCCTATGGCAAATGAACCCATGGTGAGAGGCATCTGCCTGCCCAATCCATCCAGTTCACTCACATTTTCTTTATGAGTCTTTACATAGATGGCTCCCGCAACGAAAAACAAGGTGATCTTCATAAAGCCGTGGTAGGCCATATGAAGCATCCCACCTCTTATCGCACCAGGAGAAAGTAAAGCTGCCCCAAGGATGATGATTGCCAGGTTATTTATGGTAGAAAATGCAAGCCTCCTCTTCAGGTTATCCTGTGCCAGGGCAAGCATGGCAGCCCCGATTACGGTAAAGGAGACAAAATAGGCCAATATTAACCAGAGCCCTGAGTCGTGGAGGAGTTCTGGGCCAAAGACATAAAGGATAACTCTTAAGACACCGAACACGCCCGCCTTCACCACTGCCACGGCATGAAGCAAGGCGCTTACCGGTGTAGGGGCAATCATGGCAGTAGGAAGCCATTCATGTACAGGCATAATAGCTGCCTTTACACCAAAGCCCAAAATTAAGGCTACAAATAAAAATCGGAGCATATCTGCCGAGGCATAGCCTGCTATAAATCCACCAGGTTTAAAATCCAGGGTTCCGGTCAGACGATAGACAAGCACTGTGGCGAATAATATGACGACCCCCGCCGTTAGTGTATAGGCAAGATATTTCCTGCCGGCCTTTATGGCCTCTGGTGTTTCTTTATGAGCCACTAATGGATAGGTAGCTATGGTCAATATCTCGTAGAAGATGAAGAGGGTTAGTAGATTGGCAGCAAAGGCAATCCCCATGGTAGCAGAAAGGGCTATGGCAAAACAAAAGAAATACCTTGTCTGTGCATGCCCCTTTAAGCCTCTCATATAACCTATAGAATATATGGAGGTGGCGATCCAGAGCGAAGAAGCCAGAACGCCAAACAAAAGGCCAAAGGCATCTACCCTGAATTGCAATAAAAGCCCGGGTGCAAGGGAAATTACAGTGTATTCTAAGACTTTACCCTGAAGGACAAGGGGAATCATAGAGGCGACAATTGCAAATTTAGCCACCGAGGCCAGGATTGTCCATAACTCTCTGAGATTTCTTGATTTCTCGCTGGTAAGAAGAATAAGACAGGCCGCGACAAGAGAGACCATGATAGCTAAAACTGGTCTTATGGATGTTATGATCTCCATCCGTCCCTCCTAAAAGCCTGCGGGAATTGCGAACTGAATCACAGTAGAGATAATCTTTCCGCTAAAGATACCCAATAACATTATCCCTGCAACCGTGATGAATATGGGAAGAAGCATGCTCAAGGGGGCCTCATCCCTAACAACCTCAACCATCTCATGACTTTCTCCATTGTGAATGTCTACTGTGGGTTCAAAATATACCTTCTCTATCACCCGGAAAAATACCACCGCGCTTAATAAGCTGCTCAGCACGAGAACTACGGCAAACATCCACTGCCCCCCATAAATCGCCCCTAAGATTAAATACCACTTACTGAAAAAGCCACAGGTAGGTGGTATCCCTATCACGGAGAGGGCAGCTATGGTAAAGGCAGCCATCGTAAAGGGCATCTTTCTATGCAGGTATCTGAAATTGCGGATATCTCTCGTACCCATCTTATACATTATGGCCCCTGCTACTAAAAACAGGCATGCCATCATAAAGGCATCATTAAGGATATGGAGGATAGCTCCTGTAAGGCCCATCCGGTTTGCTAGACTGATGCCCATCACTATATAACCCACCTCGGCAAGCAAGATATAACAGAACATCCTTTTAAGATCGGATTGGGCAATGGCAAGTATGGAACCGAAAATCATAGCAGCTACAGCCACCCAGCCGAGTATGGTAGTCGCCGGTATCGTCTCTATGGAAAAATAAGGCTTGAATACGGTAAACATAATCCTTATCATCACATAGGCCCCTACCTTGGTCATTGTGGCTGCAATCGCTGCACTCACTGCCGATGGAGCATGGGTATAGGCATCCGGAAGCCATACATGAAGCGGGAAAAGTGCCATCTTTATAGCTATTCCCACCATAAAGAAGGCAAAGGCAACCAGCACTACCTTAGAATGGTAGAGGTGAGGTAGCAATTGAGCTAAGTCAGCCATATTGAGTGAGCCAGTGACTATATAAAGGTAACCTACACCAAGCAAATAGAGGCAGGCGCCAATGGTCCCCATAATCACATATCTAAAACTGGCAACAAGCGCCCCTTCCTCCCCTATGGCTACAAGGCCATAGGCAGAAAACGAGGCAATTTCTAACAGCACATAAAGATTAAATACATCACCCGTAACCGTGATGCCTAATAGACCGGTAATATTTAAGAGAAAAAGTGTATAAAACTGGGGAATTTTGTGTTCAGGTAGTTCCTGTTCAACGCTCTTTTTTGAATAGATGGCCACTAAGAGGGCGATACATGATACTATAATTGCTACATAGGCATTGAGATGGTCTATGACATACTCTATCCCCCAGGGAGGTTCCCAATTTCCTAAGCGGTAGTGTACGGTCCCGTGTTTTATGACTGTATCAAGAATGCCAAAGGCGGAGACCAGGCATACAGATAAGGCAATAAGGACGATAGGAAGACACAGCTTTCTGTTCCACCACCCCACTACAGGGATAAAGAAAGAGAGAATTAAAGGAGTAACTACAATGAGGGCAGGAAATTGTTCAGAGATCACTTACTGTTTTCCTTTTTAATAATCTCATCCTCTTCTAAGGTGCCATACCTTCTATAAATGGCTATAAGTATAGCAAGGGAAATGCCTGTAGTAGCCACCCCTACTACAATGGCTGTAAGCATGAGCACAGAAGGCAGTGGATTTACAAAATCTACTGCACGGACAATATGTTGTGTAGCCCCGTGCCCACTTATAATATGTGTAGTGGCGCCCTTTTTTGCCCCGATGGACATAAAGTAAAATATGATGGCCCATTGAAATATACCCATACCTATAAGCTTTTTCATTAGATTGTTTTTGGCCATCATTGCATAGAATCCTATCAAGATAAGGACTATGTACATCCAATAGTTGTATTTACTTATTATGTATTCCAGCATCCTTCTCCTCCAATACC
This sequence comes from Syntrophales bacterium, assembly GCA_030018935.1. Taxonomy (NCBI): domain Bacteria; kingdom Pseudomonadati; phylum Thermodesulfobacteriota; class Syntrophia; order Syntrophales; species Syntrophales bacterium. The sequence goes on along the minus strand of JASEGZ010000034.1, from coordinate 8,314 downwards.
TCTTCGTGTTCACCTTTTGTTACCAGATCAAGAAAGATAGAGACCATAACGGCCGTGACTGTAATCTGTACTCCTAACTCTATCATTGCCATGCCATAATACCTTGCCTTTACAGGGTCTGCTGGTAAGATCTTACTCAGAAATCCATAATCTAAAAAATTACCACCCAGTAGCAGGCATACCCAGCCGGTACCGGCATAGATAAAGACCCCGAGGCAACAGAATATGAGAAGTGTCTTTTCTTTGAAACGCCTCTTTACCTCATTTAAATCATAGGTAATAACCATAAGGATAAGACTTGCAGCTAAGATACAACCTCCCTGAAAGCCTCCCCCGGGGCTGCTATGGCCATGGGCAAAGACATAAAGGCTATAGAGTTGCATAAATGGTATAAGAAATCTGGACAGGGTCTGGATAATAACATCCTCAACCTTTCTTACCACTTCTTTGGCCTCCTTAAAATAAGCATGACACAAATACCTGCAGTAAAGATCACGGCTGTCTCAAACATGGTATCATAACCTCTGTAGTCAGCAAGCACAGCGGTAACCATATTTGGCACTGCTGTCTCTTCAACGGTCTTTTCTATATACCTGGGTGAGACATGGCGGCTGGCTGGTTGATTAGGATCAGCCCATTTGGGGAGTTCCTCCGCTCCGTAAATAAGCAGGATCGCTGTTATGATAATGGCAATAAAGGCAGGCACCTTTTTCAATCCTTTGTCCTCCTTGTAGTACTATAAACGGCAGCAACGAAAAAGGCGGTGCTTACACCTGCCCCCACAGCAGCCTCGGTAAATGCAACATCTACTCCACCCATCCCTGTCCAGATCAGACACATAAAAAAGCTGAAGGCACTAAGGAGTACTACAGCGCCGAGCAAATCCTTTACCGTTATAGAAGCCGCAGCGGCTATGACAGCAAGAAATAAAAATAAAAAGTCTAATTGCCAGATCATCTATTCCTCCATCTTTGGTGGCCATTCTATAATGGCTCTTTCATCCTTAGTCCATGGTGTAAAATCAGATTCAAATGCAGCTCTAAGCAATGCATGGGTGGCTGTAGGATTGGCTAAAAACCAGAAGACAGCAATAAATATCAATTTTGCACTTTGAACAAAACCTAACCAATAAAAGTCGTGATACAGATTATGTAAGGCTAGACCTGAAAGGAGAAGGGCTGTCCCTAAAGTGTCGCCCTTTCCTGTGGCATGCATCCTGCAGTAAAAGTCAGGAAAACGCAAAAAACCGATAGTAGCTACAGTAAAAAAGAAGAGGCCTGCCACCATGAATATCACTGCTATAACTGTAATGACCATCTATTTAGCCCCTTTCCTTAAAAAGTATTTGGAGAGAATCAGGGTGCCTACGAAGTTCAAAATAGAGTAAGCCAATGCAATATCTACAAACATATCTATCCTTTTATATATAAATCCTATTAGCACTAAAATGGCGGTTGTCTTAGTGCCGATAAAGCCAGCACCGATTATACGGTCAAATACCGTAGGACCAAATACCGCCCTATATAGAGAAAAGAATATAAGAAAACCTAAGGCAAGGGCGATGGCTAAAAAGAAATCTTCCATCTAATCCTCCATAAATATATGACCTACCTTTTTTTCCATATCCCCGGGTAAGGACTCTGCCACATACCAACTTATGGCATGCACATAGTAACGGTCTTCTTCGATCAATACCGTAATAGTGCCGGGGGTAAGGGTGATAGAGTTGGCGAAGGTTACCAGAGATAGGTCCTTTTTTAAGGTTGTCTTAAACTTTATTATGTGGGGGTCAATAAGTTTTGCCATGTTTGGATGTAAAGCTAAGTAGGCTACATGGAGGTTTGCTATTACAATTTGATAAAAAAGCCAGGGTAGATATTTAATAAATCTAATCACCTCCAGGTGTTTATTTTTAGACCTTATGTCCTTAAATAGGAAATCGTGGGACATGTAAGCAACCAGGGCACATGCTATAATCCCTATAGTAAAATGCCAGGGATCAAAGAGTCCTGACATTAATATCCAGAAAGTAAGTAAGATAAAGAAGGTAACAGTAAAGGCCATGACATCCCCTCCCACAAACTATCCAACTCTTAATCTAATTTGACATTGTGCCGTTTATATTTTAGGTTACCGCTTTTTGCAAGTTATTTTCCTTCAGGCACGCGTTTATTTAAGAGAAAAGGCAATAGTTCACCAAAAAACTTAACCTCAGCGTCCTTTGCGTCTCTGCGGTGAACTATTACGAGAAAAGATAGGTCAGACAAATAATCGCTTGAACTCTCGAAACCGGAGGGATATATACAGCAACGCTATACTTGTGAAAAAACCCGTTTGATTGATACAAATTAATGAATGACCAGGACATTACAGATGTTATTCATCTTCTCAGGAAAGCAAGGTGGGAACTTCCCATTGTTTCTTATCTGGCGAAGGAGGAACGGGGACCTTTCCCCATCCTTATTTCCACTATACTCAGTCTGAGAACCAAGGACGAAGTCACCGCGGCGGCTACAGAGAGGCTTTTCGTCCTTGCCTCCACCCCGGAAGAGATGTTGAAACTTCCCGAGAAGGAGATCATCAGGACGATCTATCCCTGCGGTTTTTACAGAAACAAGGCGAGGACTATCATCCACATCTGTCAGGAATTGATTGATCGCTTTGATGCGCGGGTCCCTGACACCATTGACGAGCTGCTTACTCTCAAAGGTGTGGGGAGAAAGACAGCCAACCTCGTCGTATCACTGGGATATAGGAAAGACGGGATATGCGTGGATACCCATGTTCACCGTATCTCAAACCGCATCGGTTATGTGAGGACTAAAACCCCTGAACAAACGGAGTATGCCCTCCGAGAGAAACTACCCTCTGAATACTGGCCCATATACAACACACTGATGGTGGCTTTCGGCAGGAATATCTGCCGCCCCATCTCCCCGCTCTGCGGCAGTTGTCCTGTGGCAGGCTACTGCGACAGGGTGGGTGTTACCAGGAGCCGGTAGGGTCGGTTCTTCAAACCCTTTCCTTCCTGATCACAGAGGAAAATCCAGGGGCAACTACAGGGGAAATGATGCAGAGGAAAAAATGGTTGACTAAAGTCTGCGGCGTGGATATTATTCATCAGGGTCTCTTATTGAAATTCCACAGGAGGTGAATCATGGCTGTTAAAGTAGCCATTAATGGCTTCGGCAGGATCGGCAGATACCTCGTCAGGGCATGCCTCGGGTGCGATGACATTGTCATCGTTGCCATTAACTCAAGGGCCAGGCCGGATGTCCTCGCCCATCTTCTCAAATACGATTCGGTTCACGGAAAAATCAAAGCCGATGTTGCCGTGGAGGAAGATGCTCTCGTTGTAGATGGTAAAAAAATCAAGGTAACAAACGTCACCACTAATCTCGCCGACCTTCCCTGGGGAAAATTAGGCGTTGATATCGTCCTCGAATCAACGGGCAAGTTCAGAAAGAAAGACGAGGTCGTGGGACATCTTACCGCCGGGGCAAGGAAGGTCATCCTCTCCGCCCCCGGAAAAGGGGTTGACGGCACCTTCGTAATGGGAGTCAATGAAGATGCATACAATCCGGCAAAACATCACATCATATCCAATGCATCGTGCACTACAAACTGTCTTGCCCCCGTGGCCAAGGTCCTCCACGACGAATTTACAATTATCAGAGGACTCATGACAACGGTACACTCCTACACCATGGATCAGAGGCTTCTCGATGGTTCCCATAAAGACTTGAGAAGGGCCCGGGCAGCGGCCATGTCCATTGTTCCCACATCAACGGGAGCAGCCATTGCGGTTACCGAAGTGATTCCCGCTTTAAAGGGAAAACTTGACGGACTGGCGTTGAGGGTCCCGACACCCAATGTCTCTCTGGTGGATCTGACGGCGGAGGTCGGATGTCCGGTTACTGTCGGTGAGGTCAACGGTGCCTTGAAGGCGGCATCTGAGGGAAAGCTAAAGGACATCATGGCTTTTTGCGAGGAGGAACTGGTTTCCATAGACTTTACGAGCAGTTCCTACTCAGCCATCGTGGATGCCCCCCTGACCAAGGTGATTGGGGAAAACTTTGTCAAGGTATTTGCGTGGTACGACAATGAGAGCGGTTATGCATGCCGGATGAGGGATCTCGCCCTGTACATGGGGAGGAAAAGTCGTAAGTCGTAAGTCATAAGTCGTAAGTCATAGACCTCGCCCTGTACATGGGGAGGAAGCTTTGAGTCTGCCTGAAAAGTCCATTTTATTTCTTGATCTTGCGAGACTATCAGCTTTTAAGGCGTAATAATGATCAGGCCATTTATCGCCGGCAACTGGAAAATGAATAAAACAATAGGGGAGGCGGTTGATTTTGCATCTCGCCTGAGGAAGACCCTCGCCGAACCCCTCGACAGGGATGTGGTCATTGCCCCGTCCTTTACAGCCCTTTATGCTGTGGCGGAGGCGCTGAAGGATTCAGGGATTCACCTCTGTGCGCAGAATCTCCACGAGGATGCCGGGGGGAAGGGGGCCTATACGGGGGAGGTGTCCGCCCCGATGCTGGCCGATGCCGGCTGCGAATACGTCATCATAGGCCATTCAGAACGCCGTACCCTTTTTGGTGAAAGAGATAAGGTAATCAATAAGAAGGTCAGGACTGCCCTGAAATTCGGCCTGAGACCAATACTCTGCCTCGGGGAAACCCTCAAGGAAAGAGAGCAAGGAAAGACCTTCGCCGTTGTTGAAAGGCAAATCAAAGAGGGGTTGAATAATTTTATTGCTGATGATATAAAAAATGTTATTGTTGCCTATGAACCGGTCTGGGCCATTGGTACCGGTAAGACGGCGACACCGGAGCAGGCCGGGGAAGTGCATGCATTTATTCGCCACATGGTGGAGACGAACTATGAAAAGGCAATCGCCTGCCATTTTACTATCATCTATGGGGGAAGCGTTAGTCCAGACAATATCCGTGATCTGATGGCTCAGCGGGACATAAATGGCGCTCTGGTAGGAGGGGCAAGCCTGGATGTCGAATCGTTCACCAGGATTGTAAGGTTTTGAATGAATTTTTCTCTAAGGATGGGTTAACATGCAAACTCTTGTTACTGTCTTGCATATCATCGCTTGCCTGATGTTGGTTTTTGTCGTTCTCCTTCAGGCAGGTAAGGGTGCAGATATGGGGGCGGCTTTTGGCGGATCAAGCCAAACTATCTTCGGCAGCAGTGGTCCGGGAACCTTTCTCGGAAAAATGACGACAGTAGTGGCCGCGGTTTTTATGTTGACATCCCTTGTCCTGTCGTATGCTATCCATAAGGGGGCGTCGTTGATGGATAGTTATTCTCGACCGGCGGTTGAAAGAACGGTACCACAGACACAGGCGGCGAAACAAGGTATTCCCCCAGGCACATCAACGGGAACCACAGGGCAAAAAACGAAGACAGAAACCCCGCCATTGAAGTGAAGAATCCCCCTCATCAGAGGGCAGGGGATATGATGGTGTTTTTTGAAAAGGCGTTTGCCGAAGTGGTGGAATCTGGTAGACACGCTATCTTGAGGGGGTAGTGGGCCACGCCCGTCCGGGTTCAAGTCCCGGCTTCGGCACCAATGGATTAACCATCAAAAAAGGGAATCAGAACTGTGTTCTGATTCCCTACCAATCACTGATCAGGCTGCCCTGGGCATTGTGAAGTAAAAGGTTGCCCCCTTTCCCTTTTCTGATTCTATACGGATAGCCCCGCCATACGTTTCCACAATCTTTTTTACAGTGGCAAGACCGATGCCAGTTCCCTCAACTGCCACATCGTTCAACCTCTGGAAGATCTGAAATATCTTTTGATGATATTTGGGATCAATACCTATCCCATTGTCCCTCACGTAGAACTCATAGAACTCGCCTCTCGGTTCACATCCAATCCTGATCATCGGACCTTCTGTACCTCCCATATACTTGATAGAGTTCTGGATCAGATTTTCAAAGACCTGATAGATCCTGTTTCTGTCACCACGGATAGTGGGCAATTCTCCCTCCACATTCACCTTTAAACCCTTAAGTTGGGGAGCTAACATAGTCAAAACATCGGTGATGATCTGTCGGGGGGAAACATTCTCGAAGTTACTGACTACCATACCGATCCTTGAAAATTCAAGGAGGTCGGCAATAATCATCTGCATCTTCGTGGCATTGCTCTGAATGCGAGTTAAATATCTTTTCCCATTGTCATCCAATTTATCGAGATAATTGGTAAGGAGGATGGAAGAAAAGCCCTGGATGGAAACGACAGGCGCCTTCAGGTCATGGGAAACAGAATGAACAAAGTTTTCCAGCTCTTCATTCTTTTTCCTGATCTCTTCTTCCGCCCTCCTCTTCTCGGTAATGTCCCGTATTATCCCCATGGTTCCGATAACCCTTCCCCCTTCCCAGATGAGGGAGAGACTCAGTTCGCCGATAAGTGATCCCTTCCCGAATTTACGGATATTTATCTCGAATCGTTCGCTCTTTTCACCTTTTAATAGTTTCCTTATTTCTGCCTCTGCCTTTTCGATAGCGTCTTGGGGAACTATGATAGATACATGTTTTCCCAGGATATCTTTTTCCGCAAAACCTGTTACCTCCTCCCCCGCCTTGTTGAAGGAGGTAAACCTACCCTCTATATCCACTGTGTAGATGAGATCACTTGAATTCTGGAGGAGGTCCCGGTACCTCTTTTCAGATGTCCTGAGCTCTTCCTCCGCCGTTACCAGCGGCGTAATATCTCTAAAAAAGCCGAGTGTTCCGATTGCTTTTCCCTCACTATCCTTAAGGAGCGCACCGGAGAGACTGACCCATATTTCCCTTCCTTCCCTGTTGGTACTTTTAAACCTGTAATGACGGAGTTCCCCGTCTCTGATTAGAAGATCATTAATCTCCCTTGCCCTTTCCATTCCCCGATCATAGAATTCTGAGACATGCTTCCCCAATAATTCTTCTTTTTTATAGCCTAAGATTTCTGCTGCCGCCCGATTGGTAAAGGTAATAAAACCCTTTTTATCTGTAGTTGTCACCATATCCGGCGATGTTTCGAAAATGGTCTCCAGAAAGTCCTTGGTTTCTCTCGCTTCCTCAAAGAGGGCTTTATGCCTTCTCTCGCTTTCGAGGAGCGCCTCTTCCATCTTTTTTTGCTCTGTTATATCCCGCAACGACCCCTGGAAGCCCTCGATCCACCCCCCCTTCTTTATTAAACTTACATAGCCTTCCACTATCCTCTTTTTACCGTCTTTGCGGACGATTTCGTAACACAAACCACGGATCGGTCTGCCGGTGCGAAAGAGTTCATTGTATCTCTGAAAGACATAATCAGCCGTTTCAGGATCCATATAATCTCTGTAGTTCAATGCCATAAGTTCTCCGGTGGTGTAACCTAACATTTCCTCTATCACCCTATTGCAGGAGGTAATATTTCCTTCATTATCTACCGTAAAAACGCCATCAAGGGAGTTTTTAAACAGGTTTCTGTATCTTTCCTCGGATTCCCTTATCTCCTCCAGGAGTTTTGTTTTTCCCTTGAGTAACTCGCTCCGCCTGCGATTGATCCTTAAAACAGACAAAATACCAACCAGTATTATAAGGGTAACAATAGTTAACCCTCCGAGAGCGTTTACGAAATTTTTCCTGCTTCCGGGAATGGCTCCTGCTCTGGGAGTTGCCAGCGCCACCGAATAGTGCCCGTCACCAAGGGAAAAGGGGGCATAGGCCATTAGTTTTTCGATTTTTCCCTTTTCCCCCCGGTGCCAGCCGCTGATATACGTATCTGTCCCCGTCTGGCCTCTCATCATCTTGTCCATAATATGGCCCATGACCAGTTCCGCCTCATGGCCTATATCTCTCGCCTCGGCCACCTGATGCATCTTGAATTGTTCTTCTGCCTCAGCGGCTACCCGAAGATAGCCCTTATAAACGCTCCATATTCCCCCGATCACCAACACTAGGGCAACGATTATGATTATAGCTGTTCTTCTCATCTGCAAATTCTCCGCTTCTCTCTAAGCTAAACCCGGGGCTGCGGCATAACGCGATGACAGCACTTAAGGAAGTAATGTGCAAAACTCTGCAAAAGAGTACCCGGGATACAATGCAAATTCGCAAGCTAAAGCCTGCGGCTACGAACTACAGACGCATGAATCTGGTAAGTTATTTACGAAACGATCTACCGGGGTGGAAGTATCACCGTGTTAAGGATCAATTTTAACGGCAAAATCAAGAAGGTTGATAATAATTGCAAAAAGGAATCACCCATTTGTAAATTCAGACATCTGGAAATTTGGATTCAGCCTTTTTCGCCAAAATGCCAA